>DATBBS010000419.1:0-2037 GCA_036270895.1 Xanthobacteraceae bacterium | reverse complement strand
CGTGGCCTTGGCGAGGCGGCCGGCCGCGGCCGTGAACCTGTCCCGCACCGGCGGCAACAGATCGCCGGACGGCAGATCGGCGGCCTCGACCAGGAGCCCGAGAACGAGATTGGATTCGGCGCGCACATCGAGGGCCGCCTGCAGCGACGCAAGCTCGTTGTCGGCGAGCCCGGACAGCGCCTTGGCGATGACCGCGACGTCGTTGACCTTGTCGGTCGCCCCCTGGAGGCCGAGCGTCAGCGTAAAGCTTGCGTCATCCACCAGGGGCGCGAGCTTTGCCGTGAGCTTGTCATGCAACTTGCGCAAATCATCGGCGAGCGCGCGGCGCGAGACGGCGATCGCCTCGCGCTTTTCGACCGATTGCTTGAGACGGTCGAGATTGAGCGACATCCGGCGGGCGGTGTCCTTGAGCTTTGTACCCTCCGCCACCGTAATCGCATCGACGGCGCGCGTGAGTTCGTCACGGGCGGCGTCCAGTTCCTTGAGGGCGCGCGCACGTTCCGCCGGGCTGGCGGCGGCTTGCAGCGCCGGCGAGGCGGCGGCCACTTCACCCGCCGCCTTGGCGACCTTGGAGGCACGCGTGACCTGCGGCAGGCTCGTGCCTGTCACGACCGCCAGCGAGCGCGCAAGCCCGCTGTAAGATACGAGCGCGGTGCCGCTCGCGAGCACCGTCAACGCCGCGACGGCGCCGAATGCTGCGAACAGCCGACTCCGCAGGCCGAGGCGGCACCAGGTGGAAATTGCGATCTTCATCATGTTGCAACTCGCGCAGGCCGGGATGCTTGGACGGGGCCGGTTGCCCGGCGCATGGCCCCGTCGTGCGGCTTATGGCTTCTCGAGCCGGGTGACCGCCTTGAAGGTGCCGTCGGATTGAATCACGGTGAGAAACACCTGATCCGAGCCGCGGTTGCTGGTTGCCGAATAGGCGAGCTTGAGGCCGCCGAGGTCGAACCCGCCGCTCTTTTGCACCGCCTCGACGAAGGCCTGCCGCGTCGGCTCGCCATCGATCTTCTCGAGCGCCGCCACGATGGTGCGGCCGACCAGATAGCCCTCGAGCGAGACGAAGCTGGGCTCCGCCTCGGCGCCGACGGCCTTGAGCGCCGCCTGGTAGCGCGCGACCACCGGAACAGATGCATCTCGCGGGAACGGAACGACTTGCGTCACCACGGTGCCGGCGCCGGCCTCGCCAAGCTCCTTGGCCAGCGCATCGGATCCGACGAAGGAGATGTTGACGAAGGTCGCCGCGAGCTTGATCTGTTTCGCGAGCTTGATGAACTCCGCCGCGGGCTTGTAGGGCGAGATCATGATGACCGCGTCCGGCTCGGCCTTCCTGATCGCCAGGAGCGCGCCTTTGACCGCGGTCGTGTTGCGCTCGAACGTGCCCTCGGCGGCCAGCTCCATCTTGCGCTTCTCGAGCGCCTTCTTGACGCCGGCGAGGCCGGCTTGGCCGAAGGCGTCGTCCTGATACATGATGGCGATCTTGGAGGCACCCATATCCTTGGTCAGGTGCTCGACCATCGCCTCGGTTTCCTCGTAGTAGCTGGCGCGAACATTGACCACCAACGGCTTGTAGGGATCGCGCAGCGACTCGACCCCGGTGAATGCGCCGATGAAGGGCGCGCCGGCCGCCGTCGCGATCGGCAGCGTGGCGGCCGCGGTCGGCGTTCCGACCGAACCCGCGAGAGCGAAGACCTTGTCTTCCGCGAGAAGCTTCTTGACCGCCTCGATCGACTTGGTGGGCTCGTAGCCGTCGTCGATGCTCTTGAGCTCGAGCTTGCGTCCCTTGACGCCGCCCGCCTTGTTGGCTTCCGCGAAGGCGGCATCGAGGCCGAGCTTCATGCCCTGGCCGAGCGCCGAAGCCGGCCCATCGAGCGCGGCCGCCTGGCCGAACACGATCTTGTCCGCGGAAACGCCGTCCTCCGCAAATGCCGGGATCGCGGCTGCCATGAGGGCCGCGAACGCGACGGATAGCGCCTTGGGCGGGATGATTGGCATGTTTGTAATCCTTGGTTCGCCGCGACAATCACGGCGTGGGGC
>DATBBS010000418.1:0-3933 GCA_036270895.1 Xanthobacteraceae bacterium | reverse complement strand
CGCCAAGGCAAATTCGCGCGCGTCTTCATGGTCGGGAACGAGTCCCGAACGAATCGCGAGCGAATCGGTGACTCAGCGTCAATGTGGTTTCGTTCCCGGCGACATATGGTGACGATGCCGTGACACTGCCACAAGGGCTGGGGCAAACCGGCCATTGAACGGCTCATTGCGACAGGCAATTGCTAACGCGGCTTGGCGGATCGGCGGCTTGCTATTGGGTTTTGGCGTTCGCGGCGGCCGCGTGGGCCGGCTGCGCCATGGTGACGAACTGGGTCGCTTCCAGCACCCCCATGCCGAGCGGCGTCGGGATGGCGAGGCGGAACGGAACCAGCACGCGCGTTCCGGCGATCGGGGCGAGCCAGACCTCCATGTCGCGCTGGGCGACCAGATACCTGATGGCGGCGCGTTCCGGCACATAGCCGGCGATCGGCACGAAATAGAGCGCGCAGACGACCGTCGGTCCCTGGTAGCCCTTGTCGGCCCGGACCATCTCCATGCGCTTGTAGACGAGCTTGAGGTCGTAGCGCAGCCGCCCGTCGAACACCGACAGGGTGCGGTTGCAGGCCTCGGGCGCGACCGGGTCGCCGGTGCCGGCCACGCGCGCGAGCGAGCCCGACATCGGGTCGGTGACGCCCCGGCGGTGCGCGTCGGTGACCGGGATGCGGTCGGGATGCGGCGGGGTCGGCGGATCGATGACGGTGTCCTTGACGTTGCCGCCCGCGAGCGTGATGCGCAGCTCCTCGGTCCGCTTGTCGGTGGTGATGCTGGAGGCGTAGCTCGCCGGAATGAGGTTGCCGTTGCGCACGGAGCCGCGCACCGCGCTCGAGCCCTCGCCGCTCGCGAAGACGCGCAGCAGGCCCGTGGTCTGGCCGCTCGCCGCCGCGGAATATTGATCGTTGTTGATGTCGATGACCCAGGCGCCCCGGCCGATCGGCACGCCGGCGAGCGACACGGTGTAGCGACCGTCGAGCTTGCCCTGGGCGCGCGCGTCCGCCGCAAAGCCGAGGACGCCGCATGCCACGACTGCGAGAACGCGCCGATGCCCGATCAAGCCTGCCAACACCGTCGCTGTTCCTTAAGAGCCAGGGGCCGGGGCTGCCGACCGTAGCCGATGCAACGCGAACCGGACACTCGAACAGGGCCGGCAGAGCCGGCGCGCGATTGGGTCCGACGGCGGGTTTTTCAGCGCCGAATACGTCCTTTATGTGATGCCGCGGCCGTGGCGCACAACCGCTTTTGTCGCTTGGCCTGATTCATCCATCCGTCATGCCCGCGCTCGTCGCGGGCATCCACGTCTTGATGTATCAGCAAGAACAAAGGCGTGGATGGCATCGGATCTCGGGCTTGCCCGAGATCCGCAAAGATTAATTGCCGTAAGTCGGGCAAGCCCGACTTACGGTGACAAGCCAGGCCATGACAGAAGTCCAGTCTGCATGGCAGCGGTCTTGTTTGCGCGCTAGCATGGGGTCGGCACGGGGGAGGATGTCATGCATTCCATCAGACGAGGGCGGCGCACGGCCGCCGCCGCATTGGCGGTGGGCCTGATCGCGGGCGCGGCCGGCTGGCCGACCCGCGGCGCGACCGAGGGGGCGCTGGCGGTCGGGCTTCCGTCCGACGTCGCCAAGCAGGGCTTCGCCTTCGGTTTCGCGCTCGACAAAGCGAGCGCCGAGGAGGCGCGCGCGGCGGCGCTCGCCGATTGCCGCGTGGAGTCGCCCGGCGTCGACAAGCGCGCCCAGGCGCTGTGCGCCCCGGTCGGCAGCTTTCGCAACCAATGCTTTGCGGTTGCCATGGACCCGAAGGACGCGACACCGGGCGTCGGATGGGCGATCGCGCCAGACAAACCGGCGGCGAGCCGCGCGGCGCTCGCCAAATGCGTGGAGACCGCGGGCAAGGACCGGCGCGACGCCTGCAAGGTGACGCATGCGCAATGCGACGGCGCCGCCAAATAGCCAACCCGTTGCTCGGATTGAGAGATTCCGACCGCCGGCGACGGGTCGGCGGGCGCGGCAGCGCGCGCGGACGGCTTGGCCGCAAGCTTGACGCCTCCGGCGGGGCTCTCTATACGTCCGCGGTCCAATCAATCCCGGATGTTTCATCCGTCTGGCGCGCGGGCGCAAGCGACGGAAACGCGAGGTTTTCAGCCATGTCACGGCGTTGCGAATTGACCGGAAAAGGCGCGCAGGTCGGGCACACGGTCAGCCATTCGAACATCAAGACCAAGCGGCGCTTCCTGCCCAACCTGGTCAACGTCACCATGATGTCCGACGCGCTCGGCCGCTCGGTCAAGCTGCGGATCTCGACCAACGCGCTGAAGACCGTCGACCGCCGCGGCGGCCTCGACGCGTTCCTGATCAAGGCCAAGGCCGACGACCTGTCGCGCCGCGCGCTCGAGATCAAGCGCCAGGTGCAGAAGAAGCTGAAGGCGGGCTGAGCCGCACGCTCGCGCAGCCTCTCCGCGTCATGCCCGCGAAAGCGGGCATCCAGTAACCACCCACATCACGATGCGCCGACGCCGTGCGTCACACGGTGCGCCGTGCGTACTGGATCGCCCGCTTTCGCGGGCGATGACGACAGCGGGCGGCTACTCCTCCACCAGCCGGAACTGCAGCAGGATCGTGCGCTGCAGGGCGGAGAAGTTGTCGTCCGACACCAGCGTGAGGATGATCTCGCCCTGCGGGCTGCGATGCACGCCCAGGCCTTCCATGTTGTCGATCTGATAGGCCATGTCGGCGACGATGAGCGTGGCGCCGTCGACCGTCGCGCCCGGCGCGAGCGCGGCCTGCGGCACGCGCCGGATCCGCATGGCGACGCCGCTCCACCAGGTGAAGCGCCGCTCCAGCAGCAAGAGGTCGCCCGACGGCAGCAGCGCGCAATCGCTGACGTCGAAATCGTCGCTGCGCTTGACCGAGAAATCGCCCGGATTGGGGCCGCCGATCAGGAAGCCGCGGATATTGCCCTGAGGGTCGAGCCCGCGCTCGGCGATCGCGATCAGGCTGCCGGCGAGCGGCTGGCCCTTCGGCACGAATTCCAACGCCTCCAATCCCTTGTTGTTGTGCAGTTTCGCGACGCCCGGCGGCGCCGGGATCGGCTCCGCACGCGCCAGCACGCCGAAGCGGCCAAAGTCGAAGCGCACGATGCGGTTGACGCGCTCGATGCCGACATAAAACGTGCCGCCGTCCCGGGCGAGCGACTCGGTGTCGTACCAGCCGCGCGCCGCCAGCGTGCGGCCGTCGGGCCCGAGCATCGGCGCCAGCACGGCGGCGGCGATGCCGCGCGGCCGGCGCTGCGCGTCATAGTCGATGCGGCCGGTGAACCAGTGCGACTTGTCGGTGAGCGCGACGAACTGCGCCCCATCGGCGCCGACGCGGATCGCCGACACGCCGCCGAAGTCGCGATGCGGCGACGTGAGGGCGAGGCCGCCGCGGAACTCGAGCGCGCCGAAGCGGACCTGATCGGGCGCGCGCGGGTCGAAGGCCGCGATCGGGGCGGCCGCGATCTCGATCCTGGCGGGTGGCGCGGGCGCGCGCTTCTGCGCGAGCGCGGGGGAGGCGGAGACGATCAGACCGAGCCAGAAGGTGACGGCGCCCAGCGCCCGCATGCCCGCCCCGGCCGGAAGCGGGCCGGCGTGGCGCCTCAATGCAGTCTCCGCATCGGGAAGCGCCGCGGCTCGGCCGGCTCCTTCTCGTCGAACAGCTCGGCCAGCTTGTCGGTCATCGCGCCGCCCAGCTCCTCGGCGTCGACGATGGTGACGGCGCGCCGGTAATAGCGCGTGACGTCGTGGCCGATGCCGATCGCGATCAGCTCGACCGGCGAGCGCGTCTCGATGTCCTCGATCACCCAACGCAAATGGCGCTCGAGATAGTTTCCGGCGTTAACCGAGAGCGTCGAATCGTCGACCGGCGCGCCGTCCGAGATCATCATCAGGATCTTGCG
>DATBBS010000417.1:0-25023 GCA_036270895.1 Xanthobacteraceae bacterium | reverse complement strand
TTGCGTGCTGTTGCGGCGGGACGGCCACTCGCAACTCGTCTACAAGCACGCCATCTCGACCATCATGCCGGGTCATCCGATCCAGCTGTTCGAGGGCGCCGAAGAGGCGCCGGCCGGAGAAAAGGTCTGATTGGAGCCCCGCCGCCGCGACACGCGTGTTGATGCGCTGACCCCTCACGGCGAAGCGACGGGACGCGCGATCGTCATCGGACCTTATCCGCGCGAGCGCGATCGCCGCTTCGGGCGGGCGGATGAGCGCGCGCCCTCGGCCCGGCTCGACGAAGCGGTTGGGCTCGCGCGCGCCATCAATCTCGAGATCGTCGAAGCAGGGATCGTGGCGCTGACACAGATTCGGCCCGCCACCTACATGGGAAAAGGCAAGGTGGAGGAATTCGCCGGGCTCGTCAAAAGCCACGAGGCCGGGCTGGTGGTGATGGATTGCGCACTCTCGCCGGTGCAGCAGCGCAACCTGGAGACGGCTTGGGGCGCCAAGGTGCTCGACCGGACCGGGCTGATCCTCGAGATCTTCGGCCGGCGCGCCCGCACCCGGGAGGGGACGCTCCAGGTGGAGCTCGCGCATCTGAACTACCAGCGCAGCCGCCTGGTGCGCTCGTGGACCCATCTCGAGCGCCAGCGCGGCGGTTTCGGATTCATGGGCGGGCCGGGCGAGGCCCAGATCGAGACCGATCGGCGCCTGATCGCGGAACGCATCGCCAAGATCGAGCGCGAGCTCGAAGGGGTCAAGCGCACCCGCAAGCTCCATCGCGACAGCCGCAAACGCGTGCCCTATCCGATCGTCGCGCTCGTCGGCTACACCAACGCGGGTAAATCGACGCTGTTCAACCGCATGACCCGGGCGAGCGTGGTCTCGGCCGACATGCTTTTCGCAACCCTCGACCCGACGCTGCGCGCCGTCGATCTGCGGCACGGGACCCGCATGATCCTGTCCGATACGGTCGGCTTCATCTCGGATTTGCCGACCATGCTGGTCGCCGCGTTCCGCGCCACGCTCGAAGAGGTGATCTCGGCCGACCTCATCCTGCATGTGCGCGACGTGTCGCATGGCGATACCGAGGCGCAATCGAAGGACGTCGCTGACGTGCTGCGCGAGCTCGGGATCGAGCCCGAGGATCCGCGCCTCGTCGAAGTATGGAATAAGATCGATCGCATCGACGCGAACGAACGCGAGCGGCTCGACAATCTGAGCCAGCGCCAGCCGGCGGAGCGCCGTCCCATTCTGGTCTCGGCCGCGACCGGGGAGGGGACCGATCGCCTGGTCGACCTGATCGAGCAGCGACTGGCGCAGACGCGCATCGTCATGGAGCTCGACCTCGACCCGAGCGATGGGGCCGGCGCCAGCTGGCTCTACCGCAACGTGGAGGTTCTCGACAAATCCATGACCGAGGGCGGGCGCCTGTGCATGACGGTGCGTGTGGATCCGGCGAAGGTCGGGCGCGTCCAGGCGAAGTTCGAGACCGCCATCAAGGCGAATTTGCCATAGCGGACCGCGTCATTGCGGTGTGGCGGAGATTGCTTCGTCGCCCCGCCATCATTGCGATGAGCCCACGCAAGTCGGGCCTGCCCGACTTGCGCATGAATACTTGCCGATCTCGGGTATACCCGAGATCGGTGGGCGACGAGGCAATCTCCGCCACGCGGGTGCAGGCGCAAGTGAAACGCGATTGCTTCGCTTCGCTCGCAATGACGAGGGACGACGCCGCAGGATCAGGCTTTCACTCGGCCGCCTTGGCGGCGTCCCAGAGCGCGTCCATTTCGGCGAGCGTCGCCTCGCCGGGAGTCTTGCCGCGCTGCGCCAGCGCGCGCTCGATCCAGGCAAAGCGGCGCTCGAATTTCAGGTTGGCGGCGCGCAGGGTGGCCTCCGGATCGGCATCGAGGTGGCGCGCGAGATTGACCACCGCAAACAGGAGGTCGCCCGCCTCGGCGCCCGCTTCCGCCTTCTGTCCCGCATCGAGCTCGGCCTCGATCTCGTCCGCCTCCTCGCGGATTTTTGCCAGCACGGCGCGCGGATCGTTCCAGTCGAAGCCGACCTTGCTCGCCTTCTGCTGGAGCTTGAGGGCGCGGGTCAGCGCGGGGAGGGCGGTCGGCACGCCCGCAAGGGCGCCTGCGGGCTCGGCGGCGCCGCCCACGCGAGCGGCCGTTTCCTCCGCCTTGATACGATCCCACAACCCTTTGACGGCCTCAGGGCTGAGATCGCGCGCGTCACCGAACACATGGGGATGGCGGCGGATCAGCTTGGTGGTGATCGCCTCGACCACGTCGGCGAAATCGAAGGCGCCTTGCTCCTGCGCCATGCGGGCATGAAATACCACCTGGAGAAGGAGGTCGCCGAGCTCGTCGCGCAGATCCTTGAGGTCGTGGCGCGCGATGGCGTCGGCCACCTCGTAGCCCTCCTCGATCGTATAGGGGGCGATCGTCGCGAAATCCTGCTCCAGGTCCCACGGGCAGCCGGTCTCCGGCGTGCGCAGCGCCGCCATGATCTCGATCAACCGTGCGATATCGCGGGCGGGTTTCATCGGGTCCTGGCGCGAAGCTAGAGCATGGCGGCTTCAGATTGAAGCGGCCTTGCTCTCCATCGTCACGCCTTGGGCATATCAGTATCGCGCGGGGCAGGGGCCCGCCCCTGGGGCGAGGGCAGGAGCCCTCGCCTACAGGAAAGCCATTGGTTAATCCCGACGCCGATCAGTGCCCCGACGTATCGGCGGTCCGGCTCGCCTCGAACAGGAACCAGGTGCGCCTTTCGGCCTCGTCGATGAAGTTCTCGAGCAGACTTGCGGTCGCGACATCCTCGTGCTTGTCCGCCAGCTCGTGGGCCTCGCGCATGGCCTTGGCGACCGCCTTGTTGTCGTTCATGAGCTCACGCAGCATGTCGCCGGGCGCAACGTATTTCTCGTCGTTGTCCGGGATGCTCTGCAGCTTGGCGATATGGCCGATCGAGCGCAGGGTCGTTCCGCCGATCTTGCGCACGCGTTCGGCGAGGTCGTCGGTGGTGGCGAAGATCTGCTCGCCTTGCTCGTCGAGCAGCAGGTGGTAGTCGCGGAAATGCGGCCCGCTGACGTGCCAATGGAAATTCTTGGTCTTGAGGTAGAGCGCGAAGCTGTCGGCGAGCAGCCCGTTGACCGCCTGCGAGAGCTCGCGGACGGCTTCGGCTGACAGGTCGGTGGGGGTATCGAGGGCGTCATTGCCCTTGCGACGCGGTTCAAGCGATCGGACTTTGTTCACGGCCAATCCTCCGACGGGATGTTGGATAAGGACTGCAGGCCAGGCCCCGCAGGCCGGCGCTGCCATCCGGACAACGGGACGGCTGGGGGCGGAGTTCCATTTTATCTGCGCGCCTCGCTAGCAGCGCTCCAGGGGCCTCACGGGCGCGCCGACCCACCGCCACAATCGCACACCGCGCGGGCCGTTCGGCACGGGCCGGGGGCCTCGGGATCGGTCCGGCTTTTCGCCTTTGCGGCCCCTAATATGGCCCATTCGCATAAGACATATTATGGAATATATAGATATTGGGCCTGTTTTATAGCGTTTCCGGGCCCACAGACGCCTGCAGATGCCCTACGGCGCGGCGTCCTTGCGGGCGATGATCCGATGGATGGTCTTGCCCGACGATGCGCTGAGCGTTTCCTGGTCCAGCAAGGTCGTCGCGCCGGCCAGCGCCCGGGTCACGTGTCCCTTGTCGAAGGCCGCGTAAAGGCGCCCGAGGCCGTCGCGCTGGTCGGCGCCTTCGGTTACCCGCCAGCTCAGATACAGGACGCCGCCTGGCCGCAGGATCGCCATCAGCCGCCTGACCGATGCCGCGATGGCGTCGGCCGCGAGATGCATGATCACGGTCTCGCACAGCACATTGTCCAGGCTGCCATCCGGGATGCCGGCCAGCTCCGGCAAGGCGGCGGTTTTGAAGGCAAGATCCGGATATCGGGCGCGTGCCTCGCTCAGGAGGCCCGTGGACGGGTCGTAGCCCGTCACGGCCGGAAACCCATGGGCAGACAGCCAGGCCACCTCGCGGCCGCTGCCGCAGCCGATATCGGCCGTCGGACCGCCGGGCCGGAAGAAGCGTTCGACCAGCGCGTGCAAATCCACCGGCGCCGGCTGGCGGTGCCATTGGTGGGCAAAATCCGCGGCATCCGCCTCATAGGCGGCAAGCGTCTTCTGATCCATTTGCCAATAATTTTAACGGCTTACCGCTTGAAGCAAGCGTAATGTCTCAGTTCGACAGTCGGCGCCATGTGGATGCGGGGCGTCAGCGCCGCGCGTCAGCGCCGCAACGCCACCACCTTGGCTCCCCGGTCGTCCCGCTGAAGCACCACATCGATGATCTTGGCGATGTCCTCCTGCCGGAACGGCTTGGACAATCGCGGCAGGCCCGGGTCGTCCTCGTTCGGCAGCTCGGCATAGCCCGTCGCCAGGATGATGGGCAGGCCGGGATATTTCTGGCCGATTTGCGCCGCCAACTCCGTACCCCGCATGCCGGGCATCGCCTGATCGGTGATCACCATGTCGAGGCCGGCGCCGGCCTGCAAAAGGGTCAGCGCTTCGGCGGCCGACCCCGCCTCGACCACCTCGTGTCCGAGATCCTCCAGCATGTCGACCGTTCCCATACGGACGAGCGCGTCGTCATCGACCAGGAGGATGCGGCAATGCGGGTGGACGACCTTGAGGGAAGGTTGAGCGGCATTCGACTCAGGCTTGGCCTGATGCGCCGATCTCGGAAGCCAGAGGTCGACCCTGGTCCCCTGCCCCGCCTTGCTCGACAGGCGCAACGCGCCCCCGGACTGGGCCGCCAGGCCGTGGACCATCGAGAGTCCGAGCCCGGTGCCCTTGCCCGGGCCCTTGGTCGTGAAGAAGGGCTCGCGGGCCTTCGCCAGGATCGTCTCGTCCATTCCGACGCCCGTATCGGCAACCGTGATGCGGACATAATCGCCGCGCGCGAGCTCCGGGACGCTCCCGGCGTCCGCGACGGTGTCGCAAGCGGCGGAGATCGAGAGCGAGCCGCCGAACGGCATGGCGTCGCGCGCATTCACGGCCAGGTTCAACAAGGCCAGCTCGAGCTGGTTGACGTCGACATGGATGGCCGGAAGATCGGCGGGGATGCGCGTCTCGATCTGGATGGCCGATCCGAGCGAGCGTTCCAGGAGCTCCGTCATCCCGCTCATCAGGGCGGCGACGTCCACGGCCTTGGGCTTGAGCTCCTGCCGGCGCGCGAAGGCGAGCAGCCGGGACGTCAGCGAGGCGCCGCGCTCGGCGCCGTGAATCGCCCCGTCGAGCAATCGCCGAAACTTCGCGTCGTCCGGCAGTCGCTTGCGCAGCAGATCGAGGTTGCCGAGAATGGCGGCCAGCAGGTTGTTGAAGTCGTGCGCGAGGCCGCCCGTCAGCTGGCCGATGCTTTCCGTTTTCTGCGCGTTGAACAGTTTGGCGAGGGCTTCCTCGCGTTCGCGCGTGCGCTCCTCGACCTTCTGTTCCAGCTCCTCGTTCAACCGCTTCAGGGCCTCGGCGGCCAGCTTGCGCTCGGTCGTGTCGCGCAAGATCCCGGTCACGAACACGCGCCCATCGCTGCTCCACCGGGACGTCGTGACCTCCATGTGGAGAACCGAGCCGTCCTTGCGACGGCCGGACGTCTCAGTGATCCGCCGTGTGGCGTCATTCTGCTCGCGGCCCGAGGGCCACTCCGCCGCATTGGTGACGAAGAGGCCGATGGGCTGTCCGACAGCCTCGTCCGCATCGAACAGGAATTGGCGCTGCGCGGCGTTGTTCATCCACTGAATGACGCCGGACTCGTCCGTGGTCACGATGGCGTCGTGGGCGGAATCGACCACGGCCCGATAGCGCGCGTTCTGGCGGTCGCGCAAAACGGCCTGGCGGCGGATCATCTCGGTGACGTCGTCGATCTGCACCAGGCAATAGGATCCGCCGTTGCTCGCCATGGGCCTGATACGGACGTTGTGCAGCAGCGGCTCCCCGCCCGAACCGCGCAACGGCAGCAGCGCGGGATGAAGCGTGTGGCTGAGAAAGCCCGAATTGTCGAACGCGAGCGCGTCGGAAACCGCCTGAATGAGGCGGTCGGTCCTCAGTCCCGGAAACACCTCTTCGATGGGCCGGCGAAGCGCGGCTTTCGCCTCGATTCCCGATTTCCGCACCATCCATTCATTCCACAGCACGATGCGCCGCGCGGAATCGACCACGACGACGCCGGCGTCGATCACGTCGAGCGCGCTGGCGAGCGTGAAAGACGAATCCGGGGTGGGCGAATTCATCATGCGGCTCCTTTTGGGGAGACCGTGTCCAGATAGTCCTGCACGAGGGTCCTGAGCATTTCCAATGACGGAATGTCCATCAGCAACGCCAAGTAGCCGCGGATCTCCTTCTGGCTGATCTCGAAATTGATATAAAGGAACAAGACGAGCTCCTTTTCACCCGCCGCCCCCGCGAACAGCTGGCCGCCGTCGCCGCGCAGCACGGTCGGCAACGACATGGTCAATCCGCGCTTGAAGACGTTCGCCATCGTGGCAACGAAGCTGTTGAGAATGATGTTGCCGGTCTCGGCGAGCGCTTCGTCCTCCAGGTCGACGATATCCTCCAGCGGCAGCTCCTGGCCCAAAATGGCGCGGACCAGCTGCAGGCTGTTGGCTTCGGGAAAAATCAGGAGCGCGCGTCCCGAGAAGGGACCGTCGAAGTTCTGACAAACCGCAATGAGGCTCCGGTTTCCCGGCTTCGCGACGACGCGCGACGCCTCGTCATGGGTCAGGATATCGACCGAAGGAACCGACAGCAGCACTTCGTTGCCGACAATTTGCCGCAGGCTGGCCGCCGCCCGGCCGACCGCTATGTTGGCGATCTCGGCGACGGCGTCGCGCTCGATGTCTGAAATCTGCATCACGTCCCCGACCGCCTCACTGCGCGACCTTTCTGAGCCGCAGATTGGCCCCGGTGAGAAAGGCCGAAAGCGCCTCTTCGGTCAGGGGTTTCGGGACGAATGTCGCGCCCAGCTCGCGGACACGCGCGACGATCTCTTCCTGAATATTGGCGGTGACCACGGCGATCGGCATGTTGGGGCGCTTGCGCCGCAGATCAGCCGCCAAGACAAGACCGCCGTCTCCGGGCATGTTCAGATCGATCAGCGAGATATCCACATCCTGGGCCTGCAGCGCCGCCATGGCCTGCGTGGCATCGCCCGCTTCGACGCAGGCCCAATCCGGATGTATCTTGGCCAAAGTCTTGGACGCGACCATGCGGGCCAACTTGCTGTCGTCCACAATCAGTACCGTTCGTGGCATTTCGCCCACCTCCAAACCGCGGTTTTATCCCAACTTCGCAACGCGAGTCCCGGCCAAATTTTTATGGCTCGGCGGAACCTGCGCCGCAGGTGGGCGTTAACTCTCACTCTTTTCGACCCCTGGCCGTCTTCGGCTCCTTGCCCGATCCGTCGCGTGTCGGCGTCTCGGCCCAGGTCTGCGCGAAAGTCCGGACGAATTCGTCACCGCACTCCCCCACCAGCTTCGGCTTGGCCGCCATCAGCACCTGCAAGACCGCCGTATGCAGGCGCGTGCAGCCCGACCAGTCCACCGGGCCGTCGCGACGCACCTGCAGATGCTCGAGCAGGGTTTCGGCGTCCTCGACCGGGCATTCGCCCACGAGCGTGATCGCCCCCTCTTTAGTGAGCCTGACCGTCATTGCAACACCGCGCCCAGATTGAGAACCAGCAACACGCGTCCATTACCCAGCAATGTCGTTCCGGCGTAATCCGGGACCTCGGCGAGGACCCCCTGCATCGGCTTGACGACCACGTCGAGGCGTTCGCCGATGCTGTCGATCTCGAGCCCGGCGGTCTGGCCGCCGGCGTCCGTCACGAGGATGAGCGCATCGTGCCCGCGATCGCGACGCCCCGTATCGGGCAGATCGAGAAGCCGATCCAGCCGGCACGTCGGAACGATCCGGTCCCGCAACACGAATGCCTCGCCGCTCTTGATCTGCAGGATCTGCGCCCGCGGCAACCGCACGGTCTCGGCGATCGCCTCGATCGGAACGCCGAACACCTCGCCGCCCGCGTGAATCGTCATGATCCGCATGAACGCCATGCTCAAGGGCAGCGTGAGCCGCACCGTGGTGCCCCTTCCCGGCTGACTGGCGATGCCGACGCCGCCGCCGAGCCGTTCGACCGCGGCACGGACCGCCGCAAGGCCGACGCCACGGCCGGAGACCTGCGAGATCTGCGCGGCGGTCGACAGTCCTTCGGCGAACACGAGCTGAATGGCCTGGTCGTCGGAAAGCTCGCGCGCCTCCTCGTCGCCGATCAGCGACTGTTCGCGCGCCTTGCGCCGCACCGCCGCGGGATCGATCCCGCGTCCGTCGTCGCTGAGCTCGATCACGATGTGCTCGCCGTGGCGCAACGCGCTCACGGTTATTTCCGCCTGCTCGGGCTTGCCGGCGGAACGCCGCTCCGCCGGGCTCTCGATCCCGTGGTCCAATGCGTTGCGCAAGACATGCAGCAGGGGTTCGAAGATCGCGTCGACGACGGATTTGTCGGCCTCGGTGGCCTCGCCTTTCATCGAAATCTCCGCCCGTTTGCCGAGCTCATGCGACACGTCACGCACGACGCGCGGAAGACGCCGAAACGCCTGCGCGAGTGGAACCATGCGCAGCTGCACCGCGGAATGATGGGTCTGGCCGACAAGGCGGTCGATGACGGCGGTCTGATTCCTGACCGCCCGCGCGATCTCCACCTCCCCCAGCTCGACACCGATGCGCGCCGCGAGGTCATTCATGGTGTTTTTTGCCACGATCAGCTCGCCGGCGACATCGAGAAGGCGATCGACCTTGGCCTCCTCGATGCGCAACGTGCGGATCGCGGGCAGCTCGCCGGCCGGCGCCGCAGCGCTTCCTGTGTCCTGGATCGAACCGGCCTGCGGCCATTCGGAGGCCGCCGACGCCAGCAGCTGATCGAGCACGCCCAGCACGGGGGCGGCGTTTCGGGCGGATGTGGCTTCGGCGCCTACGGCTTCGATCCGGGCCGCGGCCGCATGGGCGCCCGCAAATCGAAGCGCGTTCGTCGCCACCGCGATCGCGGCTCCCAGGCGGCCGAGGAATTCCTTCGGCCGGCAAGGCGCCGCCAGCAAATCCCGCTGCGCCGCAAGTATCTTGCGGGCGAGGTCGCGGGATGAGCGCTCCTGCGTGGCCGCCGAGAGAGCGCTCGCGGGCGCGATCTCGGCAATCTCCACCTGATCGGGAATGTGGCGAAACACCTGGGCGACGTCGTGACGCGGCGCGAGCGTCAGCGCCCGGAACGCGAGATTGCAGGCGAAGGGATTGACATCCGGGAGGTCCCGCCACGGCGAGCCGACGCGCATGTCGAGGAAGACCAGCTGCGGCACCTTGCGCAGCAGGCCGAGCGGATCATCGCCATCGAAAAAGCAGTTGGGCTGGGGATCGTAGGCGATCGCCACGACGACGCCGTGATCCGGCCTGGCCGACAATCCCGGGTGGTCGGCAACGACCCGGGCCGCCCAGTCGAAGTCGGAACCGGCGCGCGCCGCCGGCTCGGCGCCCGACCGAGGCAGGTATCGGCGCAGGTCCGCGGCGAGGACCGCGGCGCGTTCGGCCGCGAGATCTGGCAGCCTGCCGGTCGCCTCGATGTCGGCGATCCAGCGTCCGACCTGATCGACGCAGGCCAGCAACGCATTGATGACGTCCGGCGTACAGACGGCCTTGCGCCCGCGCAGGGCCGACAGCAGGTCTTCGCCGACATGCAGCAATTGAGTCATGTCGGGCAAGTCCGCAATGGCGGCGCCGCCCTTCAGGGTGTGGAAGGCGCGAAAGACGACATCGATGCGATGCTGGTCACCCGGCGCGCGTTCGAGCGCGAGCAACTCGTCGGAGGCCTCGTTGACGAGCTCGCGCGCCTCGAGGACGAACTGTTCGAGCAAGGCGTTCATGGCGAATGCCCCGTCAGAGCGTTGGCATATCTGATGAGATCATCCTGGCTGACGGGCTTCACCAGATAATAATTCGCCCCCGCCGCATAAGCCGCGGCCATGTCCTGCGGGCCGGCCTCGGTGCTGGTCATCAGCGCGGGAATGGTCGCGAGCTCGCCCTCGCGGCCACGCAGCGCATGCAGGAAGGCGTAGCCGTCCATCTTCGGCATGTTCACGTCGACCACCAGAAGGTCGAAGCGGGTGGACAGCACCCTTTCCATGGCCTCCACGCCGTTGAACGCTTCCTGCACCTCGAACCGGCTGCGCTCCAGCGCGTCGCGGATGTAGCGCCGGACCATGGCCGAATCATCGATGACCAGCACGCGGCTCTTCGCAACGGTCTCATCCATGAGGGTCTCCCAGCGGTCGCCGATAGACGATGGCGTCAGAGAACCGGCACACGTCGAACAGCGAGGTGATGCGGCTCATCGATTCCGTGTGGCCGAGACACATGAATCCTCCCGGCCGCAGGCTTTCATAGAGGTTTTCCGCGGCCAGCCGCCGGGACGTATCGTCGAAATACATGAGGATGTTGCGGCAGAAAATGACGTCGAAATTCCGGTGGGCTCCGGTCTGCGCCGCATCGACGATATTCGCCCGGGTGAACTGGATGGTGTCGCTGAGGTCGGGAAGGATGCGATAGCGGCCATCGTCGAGCCTGGTGAAATATCGTGCGATCAGATCCTGCGAAAGCCGCATGAGCGCACGTTCGCTGTAGATGCCGGTTTCGGCGGCCCGAAGCGCCGTCGTATCGATATCCGAGCCGACGATCTCGATCTCGTATCTGTCGACCTTGTCCCAGTTCTCCAGCAGCCAGATGGCGATCGAATAGGGCTCCTCTCCGGTCGAGCATGGGACCGACCAAATGCGCACGGGCTCCCCCGCCCTCTTCTTCGGCGCGATCACCTCGAGCAACGTCGACGTCAGGCAGCGAAACTGATGGTCCTCGCGGTAGAAATAGGTCTCGTTGACGGTGAAACTGTTGATCAGATGCTCGATCTCGTTGTCGGCATCCGCCCGCAGCGTCGCGAAGTAGACCTGGAATGACGTCGACTCGGTCGCCGCCATGCGCTCCGCCAGCCGGCGGTTGATATAGTAGCGCTTCTCCTCGGCGAATATCATTCCGGTTTTCCGGTACACGAATTCGCAAAGACGACGCACTTCCTCGTCCGTCACGTCAGCCAAACCGCGCTGGATATCGATGCGGTTCATCCGGTCAGGTCGCGGTGCGGGAAAGGCCGTCGAGGGCCTGCGTGATGGCGAATGTCAAAAAGGCTTGCCCGGCGAAACGCGCGCGGCACCGATCGAGACACGGAGCCGCATCCGCCGAGCCGATCTCGGCGAGCACGTCGACGGCCGCCGCACACACGTTCGGGTGATCTTCGCGGTCCAGCATCCGGCAGAGCAGCGCCAATGCCTGTTCGGCCGGCATCTTGCGGGTGAGCTCGACGGCGAAAATGCGGACGTCGGAATCCGGGTCCTGAAGCAATCCTTCGATATGCGCCGCGAGGGCGGCCGGCATGGCCTCCAAGGCTTCGATCGCGCCCAGGCGCAACGCCGCCTCATCCGATCGCAGCAGGGGAAGCAGGAAGGGCGCGCTCTCCTCCCCGCCGAGCCGGATGAGGCTGGTGAATATCGCCTCGAGAATTCGCGGATCGGCCTCGCCCGGCAGCGCGGCCGCCAGCGCCGCGGCGGCCCCCGGCCGTTCGCCCAGCCGGCGCGCGGCCGACCACCGGCGCTCCGGGTCGGGATGACGCAGCTCGCCGACCACCACCTCGACCGGCTCGGGCGCCCTGCCCTCCGGCGCGTGAGAACTTTCCCGTTTCTTCAGCGGCATGTCAGTTGATCATCTCCAGGATCGCCGAGGCGATCTGCCCGAGCGGCAACACCATGTCGGCTCCTCCGTGCTTCACAAGCTCTCCCGGCATCCCCCACACCACGGCGGAGGATTCCGCCTCCGCGATCGTGCGTCCGCCGTCCTGTTTCAGTCGCGTCATCGCGGGGGCGCCGTCGGAACCCATTCCGGTCAACATCACGCCGACGAGGCCGGCCGCGGGGAAATGCGCCAGCGCGCTCCTGACCATCCGTTCGACGCTCGGGTGCCAGGGATATTCCGCCGCCGGCGGCGCGCTCAGAACGATCGGGCCGGACGGGCGCGGCGCGACCAGGATGTCGGCGTCGCCGCGGCCGATATAGACGTGCATGGCGGCGAGCGGCGTGGGCTGGACCACCTCGACGACCCGCAATCCACCCAGGCCGTCGAGCCGGCGCGCAAAGGCCCCCGTAAAGGAGGCGGGCAGATGTTGCGCGACCAGAACCGGCCAGGCCAGATCGCGCGGAAGCTTGGAGATGACGGCCTCGACTGCGGGCGGTCCGCCGGTCGAGGCGCCGATCAGGATCAGTCCGGGGATGTGATCCGCCGCCTCGGCCGGGCTCGCTTCAGGCGCGCGTCTCGGCGCCGGCTGGATCGGCGCCGACCGCGGCGCCGGCTTTGCCTGCCCCATGCGGTGGCGCACGCGATCGCGCAATCGCAGGCTCTTTCTCAGCTTTGCGCGGGCGGCCGTCCTGATCGTTTCGACGAGCAGCGGCCGCATGGTGTCGATCTCGAGCGAGACAGGACCGGCCGGCTTCGTCACGAAGTCGATGGCGCCCAGATCGAGCGCCCGCAGCGTCTCCTGCGCACCGTCGTCGGTGAGCGAGGAGACCATGACCACCGGGCGCGGCGATTCGATCATGATACGGTTGAGGCAATCCAGGCCGTTCATCTCCGGCATGTGCACGTCGAGCGTCACCACGTCGGGCTGGAACGACTTGGCGAGGTCGAGCGCCTCCTTTCCGTTGCGGGCGAAGCGAATATCGAAGTCGCCCTCGGCGACGAAGATGTCGCCGAGGAGCTTTCGCATCAGTGCTGAATCGTCCGCGATCAGGAGTTTGATCATGGACTAGGACGCCGGCTCAGGCTCGCTGCGCCCGATTTTCCTCAAGAGCCCGAGCTCCTGGCGGTCAAGGAGCTGGGGCGCATCGACGATGAGAATCATCCGGTTCTGATCTTCGAGGTTCGCCACCCGCGAGATCAGCCGCACCTGCTCTTCCGAAAGCTCGGGCGCAGGTCCGATCGCGGAGGCGGGAATTTTCAGCAGCTCCGATACGCCGTCGACCAGAAACCCGGCACGCAGCCCATCGAACGTGATCACGATGACGCGCTGGCGCCCATCCGGCTCCGCCTCGGGCAAGTCGAACCGTCGCCGTTGGTCGATCACCGGAATGACGGCGCCGCGCAGGTTCATCACGCCTTCGACGAAGGCCGGGGCCTTGGGAACGCGGGTCAGCTCGTCGGGCCGTCGCGTCACCTCTTCGATGGCGTCGATCGGGATCGCATATTCTCCGCCGCCAAGGCGAAAGACGACGAATTGCTGCTCGTCCTTGGCGCTCTGCCCACCCTCTGGCATGTCGGTCCTCTTGGCATCCATCACCTCGTTGACGGCGACAGGCAGGCTCTCGCGCCCGAAGAGACGGTCCGGCGAGAGCACGGACACCAGGCGGCGCCCGCCGTCGAGACGGCAAATGGATTGCAACTCGGCGGTCCCCTCGCCGCGCGTGAGCATGGCCGGCACCGGATCGACCAGGCCCGGAGCCACTCGAAGGATCTCCTTCGTGCGATCCGCCACTAGCCCCACCGACTTGTCGCCAAACGCCACCACGAGAACCCGCGGCCGCTCGTCAGTTTGCTCCGGAACCGGGAAGCCCAGGAGCGCATGGAGCGACAGCAACGGGATCAGCTCGTCGCGCAGGCTGGTCACGCCCAGCACGGCGGTGTCGGCCCGCGGGATGGCGGACACCGACGCCGGCAGCGGCACGATTTCCCGGACGCGGCCGAGCGGCAGCGCATATTCCTGCCGGCCGAGCTCGAAACTCACCAGCACGAGGTCATTGCGGTTCGCGGCGCCCGGCGCCGTCGCGCTTCTTTCCGGCGCGGCCGCGGCTTCTCGCTTGGCGAGGCTCTGCTGGCGCCGTCGGCCGAAATCACGGCGAAGCAGGGCGTCAGGGTCGAGAATCCCTATCTCGCTCGATCCATCGGGGCTCTTGAACACGCCCTGCAGCATGGATGCGTCGATTCCCGACACCATCGTTTCGGCCGGCGCGACCTCGCGCGCCGCCACGCTCATGAGCGACGCCGTGCCGTCGACCATGAAACCGATCGGTGAGCCGCGATCGAGCACGATGACGCGCGCCGAGTCACCCGGCGTTGTGTCCGCGAACCGCAGAAGGCGGCGCAGGCTCGCGACCGGAAGCACCGCGCCGCGAAGGTTGGCGAGCCCCTCCAGGCTTTTCGAGCTTCTCGGCACGCGCACCAGCGCCGGCATGCGGGTGATTTCCTGCACGTCGCCGAGCGGAACGCCCCATATGGCGTCGTCCAGGCGGAAGGTCACGAATTGGCGCATGTCGCCGCCAAGCGCCGCTGCGGCGCTGGCCAGGGGCGCTCCTTGATGACTGCGCCGGGACGGCGTCGCTTTCGGCATTCACGCGGTTCGCTTCTGTCAGTTGTTGCCGCTCTGCAATTCGTCGGCGAGCGACGCGATTTCCTCGGTCGCCGCCGCGAGATCCTCCGCGCCACGCGCCTGCTGGCGTGCGGCGGTGGCGGCCTCGGTCGCCGCGCTGCCGGTTTCCTCGGCGGCTGCGGCGATATCGCGGGCCCCGGCCGCCGCCTCGTTCGCGGAGGTGAGGATGATTCCCACGCTCTTGCCGATTTCCTCGCCGCCTTCCTGCACCACCGCCATGTCGGTCTCGAGCGCCGCGATCGTCGCCGTGATGGCCCTGCTCTTCTGCATCTCGATGGCCGCGGCCGTCACGATCTGCTCGAGATCGCGGCGAACGGTCGAAATCTGCTCCTGAATGGTTCGGACCGTATCCTTGATGCGGCCCGCATTGTCCGCCGATTCGCGCGCCAGGTTTCGAATATCCGAGGACACGACCGCGAACCCTCTTCCGAATTCGCCCGCACGGGCGGCTTCCACCGATCCGCTGACCGCCAGCATGTTGGTCTGAATCGACACCAGACCGATGCCATCGACGATCTTGTCGATCCGCCGGCTGACATGATCGAGCGCCGTGATCAGGCCCAGGCTGGAGCGCGTGTCGGAAAGCGCCCGTTCGACACCGGTGACCAATCCCTCAACCGCGGTTCTGTTCCGCTTCAGCAGGGCGATTGTGGCGGCCGCATTCTTGATCGCGCCGTCCGACGTGTCGTTCATGAGCTGCGCGCTCTTGCCGATCTGGGTCATGGCGACGCTGAGCTCATGGGTCGCGCCGGCCTGCTGCTGGGCGCCTTTGTCGATCTCCTCGACCGCCGCCATGATCTGGCTGGCGGCGTTCGAAAGCTCCTGGATCGTGGCGGACAGCTCTTCGGCGGCGGAACCGACCTCTTCGGCGCTGGAGGACAATGTCGTGCTCGAGCGCAGATCATCGGCGATCGCGGCGAGATTATGCGACGTCGCCTGGCTTTGCGCGAGCGCTGAGCCCTGCTGCTCGATGCTCTGGAGCGCCTGCGCGGCGGCCGCCGACTGTTCTTCGGCGGCGGCGGCGACGCTTTCGGATCCCTTTTGCGCCTGGCGGGCGGCCGTCTCCGCCTCGATCACGGAAATCAGGATCTGCTGGCTGCCCTCCGAAAGGGCCGTCATGTCCTCGCGGATTTTTTCCAGGCTTTTCGAGATCGTGTCGCCGTTCTTGGCCTCTTCCAGCGCCCGGCCCGCGGCCGCCTTGATGGCGTCGACGATGATCCTGACCTCGCCCTGCATCTGGGTCGTCAGGGTCTGGATTTCCTTGGTGCTCTTTTCCGACGTTTCGGCGAGCGCCCGCACCTCGTCGGCGACGACCGCGAAGCCCCTGCCATGATCGCCGGCGCGCGCGGCTTCGATCGCGGCGTTGAGGGCGAGAAGATTTGTCTGGTCCGAAATATGACTGACGGCGCGCGTCACGTCCTCGATGTTGGCGGCCTGCGCCTCCAGTTCGGCGACGATCGCCACCGAGGCGGTCTGACGTTCCGCGCTCGCGGCGACGCTGGCGACCGAACTCGAAATCTGCGTCACCGATTCCGCCAGCACCGCTTGCACCGCTTCGGTCTTCTTGCGCGACGTCTCGGCCTTGCCGCGGGCCTGGACCAGCGCGGCCGCGATATGCGCAACGGCCGTGAGCGACTCCTGCGCGGCGCCGGCAGCCTCTTCGGCGCCGCTCGCGATCTGCTCCATGGCCTTGCGCAGCTGATTGGCGGCGGTGGCGGCTTGCGAGACGCCGCTCGCCAGCTCCTCCGTCGCCGAGCCGATACGCTCGGCGATCTTCTGGTGGCGGGCCCGCGATCGCTCGCGCGCCCGCTGTTGCGGATTGACCGCATCGACGCCCGGCGCCGCCCCACCGTTGGTGTGCGTGGACCGCGCCGCGGGCCTCTCGGGAGATCGATCGGGCGTCCTGTCGGGTGTCCTATCGGGCGTCCTGTCGGACAGATCCGCCCGCTTGACCAGCGAGATGGGCGGACCCGGTCGCATTTTCTGAGGAGGACGTGCCGACTGCTCGCCGCCACGAGGCTCTGGCGTTCCGAATGCCTTGGACTCCTGGGCGCTCGGCACTTCACCGCCGGCGACCTGACCCGCGCCGCGCTTGGAACTCTTTGCCATGACAACCCCTCGCGCACTCGACTGAAAAGCCAGCCGATCCTATCGCAATGCAAGAGGGTTGGCACGGTCGCGCATGTCGCGGCAAGGCGATAAAGTTAATGCCGCGATGGAACAAACGAGACGGTAAAGCGTTGCGCCGCGCCTTCGCAATAAGGCCGCGCGCGGGGCGTCACTTTCGGCTCGCCGGCAACCGCTGGTCAGGCGGCGTGCTCCACCGTTACGGTCATCCCGTCATAGGCGGGCTCCACATGGGCGGGAAGCCGGGCCTTGAGCTCCGCATAATCGAGATCCGCATGCATATTGGTCAGGATCGCCCGCCGGGGCTTGATCCGCTCGATCCACGCCAGGGCGTCGTCCACGCTGAAATGGCTCGGATGGGGCTTGTAGCGAAGCGCGTCCACGATCCAGAGATCGAGACCGGCCAGCGCCGCGATGCTCGCCGCGGGCAGGTCGACGAGGTCGCTCGAATAGGCGAGCGGACCGAAGCGGTAACCCAGCGACGGGATATCGCCATGGTCCTGCAAGAACGGCAGCACCGTGATCGGACCCCCCTCCCCGTCAACCATGACCGACGTTCCGGGCGCGATCCGGTGCTCGTTGAGGATCGGCGGATAGTTGCTGCCGGGCGGCGTGACGAAGCAGTAGCCGAACCGCGCGAGCAACACCCGCGCGGTCGCCTCGTCCACATAGGCGTCGATGCGCCGCCGGCGGTGGATGAACAGGCTGCGGAGGTCGTCGATCCCGTGCGTATGGTCGGCATGCTCGTGGGTGAAAAACAGGCCGTCGACCCAGTCGGCTTTGGCGTCGAGCAGTTGCTCGCGCAGGTCGGGCGAGGTGTCGACCAGGACGCGCGTGCGTTGCGCCGTGCCGCGCTCGACCAGCAGCGAGCAGCGCCGCCGCCGGTTCTTCGGGTTGGCCGGATCGCAGGCGCCCCATCCGAGCGCCGGCCGCGGCACGCCGCCCGACGAGGCGCAGCCGAGGATGGTGACGGTGAGGCTCATGGGCCCGTCACCACGCCGCGCGGGACTTTCGAAAACAGGCGAAAGAAATTGTCCGTGGTCAGACGGGCCAGCTCATCGAAGGATATGCCGCGCACCTGCGCCAGCACTTTCGCGGTCTCCACCACATAGGACGGCTCGTTGCGCTTGCCGCGCAGCTTGCCGGGCGCCAGGTAGGGCGCATCGGTCTCCACCATGATGCGCTCGGACGGCAGCTCGGCCGCGATCGCGCGCAGGTCGTCCGATTTCTTGAAGGTCAGGATGCCGGTGAAGGAGATCGACAACCCGAGATCGATCGCCCGCATCGCCAGATCGCGGCCCCCGGTGTAGCAATGCAGCACCGCCGGGAACGCCCCCGCGCGGGTTTCCTCTTCCAGGATGCGCGCCACGTCGGCATCAGCCTCGCGCGCGTGAATGACCAGCGGCAGCCCGCTCTGGCGCGCCGCCGCGATGTGGGTGCGAAATCCGCGCTCCTGCGCGGCGCGCGGGCTGTAATCGTAATGATGGTCGAGGCCCGCCTCGCCGAGCGCCACCACCTTCGGGTGGCGCGCCCGCGCCACCAGATCGGCCGCCGTGACGTCGAGCTCTTCGTGGGCATTGTGCGGATGGGTGCCGACCGAACAGAACACGTCGGGAAAACGCTCGGCGATGTCGATGAGATCGGCATGCCTGGCGACCCGGGTCGAGATCGTGACGATCCGGCCGATATCGACGGCGCGTGCGCGGGCGACCACCGCATCGAGCTCGTCGGCGAAATCGGGGAAATCGAGATGGCAGTGACTGTCGACCAGCATGGCGCCTTGGGCCTCAGGTCGCCGCGCCGGCCACGGGCTCGACATAGCGGGGAAACACCGGCGTCGGCGGCGGCAGCGCGGCGCCCCCGGCGAGACGGCCGCCCGGACCCAGCCTGGCAAAATCGCGCGCCTCCGCCGGGACGGCGAGCAGGTCGAGCAGCCTGGCGGCCGACACCGGCATCACCGGCTGGGCCAGGATCGCGACCTGGCGGATGACCTCGGCGGTGACATGGAGCACGGTCCCTTGCCGTTGCGGGTCGGTCTTGGCGAGCCCCCAGGGCGCCTCGCCGGCGAAATAGCGGTTGGCTTCCGCCACCACGGCCCACACCGCATTGAGCATCTGATGCAGCTGCTGCGTCTTCATCGCGTCGCGCGCCTTGCCGGCGAGCGCGTCGGCCTGCGCCAGGATGGCCTGGTCATTGGGGCTGAGCGCGCCAGGCGCCGGCAGGACGCCGCCGAAATTCTTCGCCACCATGGTGAGCGAGCGCTGGGCGAGATTGCCGAGGTCGTTGGCGAGGTCGGCGTTGATCCGCGCCACGATGGCCTCGTGGTTGTAATTGCCGTCCTGCCCGAACGGCACCTCGCGCAGGAAGAAATAGCGCAGCTGGTCGACCCCATAGGCATCGGCCAGCGCGAAGGGATCGATCACGTTGCCGACCGACTTCGACATCTTCTCGCCGCGGTTGAACAGGAAGCCGTGGGAGAAGACGCGTTTGGGCACCTCGATGCCGGCCGACATCAAGAAGGCCGGCCAGTAGACCGCGTGGAAGCGCACGATATCCTTCCCGATCACATGCAGGTCGGCGGGCCAGTAGCGGCGGAATTTTTCGCTCTCGGTATCCGGAAAGCCGACCGCGGTGATGTAGTTCGTGAGCGCATCGACCCAGACATACATGATGTGCTTGGGATCGCTGGGCACCGGGATTCCCCACGTGAAGGTGGTGCGCGAGAGCGAGAGATCCTTCAGCCCGCCTTTGACGAAGCTCGCGACCTCGTTCAACCGCTCCTTCGGCAGCACGAAATCGGGCACGCGCGCATAGAGGTCGAGCAGCTTCTGCTGATAGGCCGAGAGCTTGAAAAAATAGCTCTCCTCCTCCACCCATTCGACCGGCGTGTTCTGCGGCCCGATGCGCTGGCCCTTGTCGTCGACGCGCGTCTCGCTCACGTCGTAATAGGCCTCGTCGCGCACCGAGTACCAGCCGGAATATTTCGACAGGTAGATGTCGCCGGCCTTGGCCATCCGTTCCCAGATGGCGGCGGACGCGCGATGGTGCCGCGGCTCGGTCGTGCGGATGAAATCGTCGTTGGAGCAGTTCAGCCGCTTCACCATGTCCTGGAAAAGCTTCACGTTCCGGTCGGCAAGCTCGCGCGGACTGACCCCTTCCCGGTTGGCTGTCTGCAGCATCTTGATGCCGTGCTCGTCGGTGCCGGTGAGGAAGAACACGTCGTGGCCGTCGAGCCGCATGAAGCGCGCGATCGCGTCGGTCGCGATCGCCTCGTAGGCATGCCCGATATGCGGGACGCCGTTGGGGTAGGAAATCGCGGTGGTGACGTAGTAGCGGGGTTTCGCCATTTCGCAGGTCTCACAATCGTCATGCCCGCGCTCGTCGCGGGCATCCACGTCTGGCCTCTTATAAAATGAAGACGTGGATGGCCGGGACAAGCCCGGCCATGACGCATCAAACGGTTACCTTGGTATCAACCGCGTGCGGCCTCGGCAAGCGAGCTGAAAACGTTGAAAACCAAGGGTTTGCGCTCGAGATTGAAGGTTTCGACGTCACGCGCCGAACGGTTGATGTGCTCCCAGGCTTGCGCCCATCGCGCCAGGCGGCGAGGTTCGGAGGTGCGATCGAGCCGCGCGGAGAGCCAGTTGCGCGTGGTTTCGATGAAGATCTCGAGCATGTCGCCATCGCCGCGCTCCAGGCTCTCGCCCAGCGCATGCAGTGCGCGCGGGTCGCTCGCCGGC
This sequence comes from Xanthobacteraceae bacterium, assembly GCA_036270895.1. Taxonomy (GTDB): domain Bacteria; phylum Pseudomonadota; class Alphaproteobacteria; order Rhizobiales; family Xanthobacteraceae; genus JAVDCA01. The sequence goes on along the minus strand of DATBBS010000417.1, from coordinate 4,614 downwards.
AGGCGATCGAGCAGATCGATGACCTTGTCGCGCAACGCGAGCTGCGGCCCGCCATGGAGCGCGATGGCGCGCGCGACGCTGCCATCGGCCGCGCGCGCGGCCTGGCGGAGCGTCGCCTCGTCCGCGTCGCCAAGCGCGCTCGCCGCCGCTTGCGCGACATCGGCCTCGTCGAGCGGCCGCAACGACAGACGGCGACACCGTGACCGGATGGTCGGCAACAGGCGGCCGGGCGCATGACTGACCACCAGAAACAGGGACCTAGCGGGCGGCTCTTCCAGCACCTTCAGGAGCGCGTTCGAGCCCTCCGGGTATTTGAGCTCGTCAGCGCTGTCGACCACGCAGACGCGCCAGCCGCCCTCCCCCGCGGTCGAGCCGAAGAAGCCGACGGTGCGGCGCACCTCGTCGACGGTGATGACGGTGCGCAACACGCCGGCGTCGCCGGGCGTGCGCTCCAGCACCAACAGGTCGGGATGGGCCCGGCCGGCCACGCGCCGCGCAACGGGATTGTCGGGAGGCACGGCGAGCGAGGTCGCCCGGCCGACCGCGGCCGGGTCGGGATTGGCCAGCACGAAGCGCGCCATGCGATAGGCGAGCGTCGCCTTCCCGATCCCGGCGGGCCCGCCGATCAGCCACGCATGCGCGATGCGGCCGCTGCGATAATCCGCCAGCAGCGTCTGCTCCGCCTCGGCATGCCCGTAGAAGGCGTATGTTTCGCGTGGATGCGGGAGCTCGATCTCATCGGATCGCGCCGGGCTCATGCGTCCAGCTCCTCGAACGAGATCGGCGCATGCGCGGGATCGAGCCGAGCGTTGACGACGGACCAGATTTCTTCCGCCACCTTGTCCTCCGGCCGGTCGGCGTCGATCAACACGCAGCGCTGAGGCTCGCCGGCGGCGATGTCGCGATAGGCCCCGCGCAGCTTGGTGTGGAAAGCGAGCGTCTCATTCTCGAACCGGTCGACCGGCTGGACGCCCCGGCGGCGGGCGGCGCGCGCCAGGCCGGTCTCGGGCGGCAGGTCGAGGATCAGGGTGAGGTCGGGCATCGCGTCGCCCACCATCAGGCGCTCGAGGCCGCGGATCAGCTTGTCGTCGACCTCGCCCAGCGCGCCCTGATAGACGCGGGTCGAGTCGATGAAGCGGTCGCACACCACCCATTTGCCTTCATCGAGAGCCGGCCGGATGGTCGCCCGCAGATGATCCTCGCGCGCCGCCGCAAACAGCAGGGTTTCGGCCAACGGCCCGAGCGGCTTGGCGGCACCCGACAAGAGCACGTGGCGCATGATCTCGGCGCCGGCCGACCCGCCGGGCTCGCGCGTCACCACCACCGCGATGGCGTGCGACCGCAGGCGCCGGGCCAAGAGCTCGGCCTGGGTCGACTTTCCCGCCCCCTCGCCGCCCTCGAAAGTAATGAAACGTCCGCGCATCTCGCCATGCTTGGTTGCGTGCGCGTCCTTATATCCGTTTGCTGCCGGAACGGAACAGCCCAATGACGAGCTCGCTCGCCGCGTCGAAGGCGCGGCGCGTCAGGCCGCCCTTCTCCACGCTTTCGGCCGCCTGGAGCGGCACTTCCAGCACCGCATTGTCGCCGCGCCATACCCGCAGGGTCGCGATCGGCTGCCCTTTCGTGACCGGCGCGGGAACCGGCCCGCGATAGACGATCCGCGCCATGATCTTGTCGCTCGAGCCGCGCGGCATCAGCAGGTTGACGGCGCCGGCGGCCATCAGTGGCACGCTGGTCTGCGCGCCGCCGAACAGCCGGGCGTCGCCGATCGTCTGCCCTTCGGCGAAGAGATAACGCGCCTCGAAGCCCTTGAAGCCGAATTCGAGCAGCCGTCTGCCCTCGTTGGCGCGGTCATTCGAGGTCTTCAGGCCGTTGATGACGACGATCAGGCGCAAACCATTCTGAACGGCGGAGCCCACCAGCCCATAGCCGCCGCCTTCGGTAAATCCGGTCTTCAGGCCGTCGGCGCCGATATTCATGGCGAGCAGCGGATTGCGGTTGAGCTGGCGTATCTTGTTCCAGGTGAACTCCTTCTCGCCGTAGATCGGATAGAATTCCGGATAGGTCTTGATGATGTGCTGCGCGAGCCGGGCGAGCTCGCGCGCCGTCACCGCCAGCGCCGGATCGGGCAAGCCGGTCGCATTGGTGAAATAGGACTTGGCGAGGCCGAGCTCGCGCGCCCGCTTGGTCATCATCTCGGCGAATTTGGCCTCCGATCCGGCGATGCCCTCGGCGAGCGCGATGCAGGCGTCGTTGCCCGACTGGACGATCATCCCGTAGATCAGATCCTGCACCCTCACCCGGCTGTGGATCGGCGCGAACATGCTCGACGTATGCGAGGGCGCGCCACCGCGCCGCCAGGCGTCCTCGCTGACGATGAACTCGCTGTCGAGCGCGAGGCGCCCCTGCTTGATCTCGTTGAACACGACCTCGGCCGTCATCAGCTTGGCGAGGCTCGACGGCGGCATCGGCTGGTCGGCATTCTTCTCGAACAGGATCGTCCCGCTCTCGGCGTCGATCAGCATCGCGTGGGGCGCCGAGGATTGATACTCGTCTTTTTTCGTGCCCGACACCGGGTTGGGGGCGGCCGCGACCGAGCCGAGCGCGAGCAGGCCGGCCAGCAAGGCGACGGCGGGCAAAATCGCCCGATAACATGTCGGCCGCCGAATGATCGGCCATATGGCAGGATTCAAGGCCATCGGCCTTTGCGCTCCGAAAGCTTCGCCCAGCGTGATTAGCAAGGTCCGCGCCCGCGAACAATGACGCGAAAGACCGCGCCCGGCGGAGATCGCCAACCCGGCGCCGCAACCTCTATCGCAAAGCTCAATAAAGCCCGCGTCCGGTCATGACCGACGGCGCAAGCTCCGCCCGGGCCGGCGCAAAGGACGCGACCGGATCTCTGGGAGCCGCCGCGACCATGCGCGGCATGCGGTTGGGGCGTGGCCCGGTCGATTCGGCCCGGCGCTCAGCCGGCGGGGAGGACACATCGCTTGCCGGCGCCGCGTCCGAGCCTCCGTCGCCCAAGGCGTAAGGCCGATCGGGCGGAACCGGCACCGGACCGCGCAGCACCGACGCCCGGGCGCCGAATTGCGGCAGGAATGTCCTCGCCGAGGCGAGCAGGAACGGCGACGGCGGCGGCGCCGGTTCGCCCTGCCGAAGCGTCGCCAGGAGAACGCTGTCATCCGACCCTTCGAGCGGCGCGCGCCCGACATATTCGACCCGCACGCGGGCCAGCCCGTCGCCATGGAAGTCGAGCAGCCGCGATGCCTTCACCGAAAGATCGATGAGCCGATTGTTGTGATAGGGCCCGCGGTCATTCACCCGCACGATGAGCGAACGGCCGTTGGAAAGGTTGGTGACACGCGCATAACTGGGCAGCGGCAGCGTCGGATGCGCGGCCGAAATTCCGTGCATGTCATAGACCTCGCCATTGGCGGTCTGGCGGCCATGGAAATCGTCGCCATACCAGGACGCGAGGCCTTCGGCGCGATAGTTCGGGTCCTCTTCCGGCACGTAGGTCTGGCCGCCGACCACATAGGGACGCCCGACCCGGTAGGTGCCGCCGCCTTTCGGCACCGCTTCGCCCGGACCGACCACGCGCGGGCTCGACGACACGCCGTAACGCGGATCGACCCGGCCGGAATACCCGGAGGAGGAGCAGTTCGCCAACGCCAGGCAGGCGACGCCGGCCAGGCCGGCGCGACAACCTCTTTCCCACGCCACGCGACCCCGACCCATCGGTCCCCTGCCCCAAAAACGCGCGCGCCACCCGACTCCGCGGCGGCAACGCCCGGACCCGAATGACAGCCATCTATGGCGGAATGTCGATCCCAACCGTCCCCGCCGGTACCCTCTCAAGCAACATACTCTGTCGGATGTGCGGCGAAAACCGGAACATGCCACCGATGGTTAACGGGGCGGAAAGAGGCAGAGGCTTGCGCGGCTTCGGGCGGCGGCTTGGCAAGCCATACCGTGAAGGCCATCAGCGACATGACCGGCGGCGCGCCGAACAGGAGCGCCCGGCCTGTAAATGGGACGATTATCAGGCGGTCGATGGCCAGGCGGCGGCGCAAAAACAGGCCCGTTGCGGTCCCACAACAGGCCGAGCCCCTGATAATACAGGCGATCTACAGGCGATTTACAGGGACCCCGCGGTACGACGCGTCATCGGGCACCGCCGGCGCATCACGATGATGCCGAATTGGCGCCCCATCAAACGAGAACGCCCGGCGGTCGTTGCCGGCCACGCAGGTTACCCGACCTGCGCATTAAAAAACCGATCCCGGGCAGGCCCGAGATCGGCGCGCAATTCCAATTGTGGATTTTCTCCTAGCATGTTTCGGGCGCGCTGGCAAAAATCCGGCTGTCAAGAATCAATGTGGCCCGGCCACGCGAGGTTGCCAGGATATTCGCAATCCGGTTATCGCTAAGCCCGTGCACATGTGGACTTGGAAGGGTGGCCGAGTGGTTTAAGGCACCGGTCTTGAAAACCGGCAGGGGGTTTGCGCTCCCTCGTGGGTTCGAATCCCACCCCTTCCGCCATAACATATTGTAATAATTTACATATCAGGAATGTCTATGGCGTACCACAGATTGTGTCCCGCCCAGGCGTCA
>DATBBS010000416.1:0-13926 GCA_036270895.1 Xanthobacteraceae bacterium | reverse complement strand
GGCTTGAGGAACTCGGACGGCTGGATGTTGACGCCGAGCAGCACGATCCATCGCCGCGCGCCCTTGACCTCCGCGCCGATGAAAGGCGTCAGCAGCACCATGACGAAGCTGACCGCGAACACCACCAAGGCGAGCCGCCGGATCTGGCGCGGCGACAGGAACGAGGTCGCCAGCAGCACGGCAAGCGCCGGGATCAGGTACATGACGTGGCGATTGACGAAGTAGAAGGGATCGAGCCCGAGGCGGGCCGCCACCGGCGGGCTCGCGGCGAGCGACAGCACGATGCCGCCGAGCATGACGGCGATCAGGGCCGCCAGCAGCAGCCGGTCGACGGTCCACCACCAGGCGGCAAAGGGCGTGCGTTGGGCGCGCGACACCATGGGGCGAACTCCTCCAGACCGACAGGATCCGGGTCCGACTATGGTTGCGCAGGCGTTAACAAGAAATTGAGGTTTTGAAGGCCGTTGCGTCGAAGGGCGGGCACGATTGTGGCGGCCAGGCGAGTTCACGGAACTCGACGGCATATCGACCGGGACTCGGCTAGACTGGTGGCCCTCCCGATATATCGTCCCGGCGCTGGAAGCGCCGGCCCAAGAGCAAAGAGCGGTGGATTATGTTCCGTCATGTTGCGGCCCTCATGCTGGCGATCGCCGCATCGGTCGGTCTGGCCTACGGGGGCCCGAATGACGGCCCGGAGGAGGCGCGCGTTACCGTTTTCCTCGACGCCCTGCGGGCCGACGCGCAGCGGCGCGGCATCACGCCGGCCACCTTCGCGGCTGCCTTCGCGAATTTCACACCGGACCCGCGCATCATCGCGGCAACCCGCAAGGAGCCCGAATACGGCAAGCCGGTCGGGGCCTATGTGGACTCCATCGTCTCCCGGCCGCAGGTTGCGGCCGGCGCCGCGCAGGCCGCCCGACAGGCGAGCCTGCTCGACGCGATCGAGAAAAAATACGGCGTCGAGCGCTGGATCATCCTGGCGCTGTGGGGCATCGAAAGCTCATACGGGAACGCGCACGACCGCTGGGACGTGATCCGCTCGCTCGCCACATTGGCGCAGGCGCGCTACCGCGATCCGTATTTTCGTGACGAACTCCTGGTGGCGCTGCGAATTCTCCAGGAAGGCCATATCGCGCGCGACCGGATGCTCGGGTCCTGGGCGGGCGCGATGGGCCAGCCGCAATTCATGCCGTCCAGCTTCTACGACTACGCGGTGGACTTCTCCGGCGACGGCCGGCGCGACATCTGGACCAATGTGCCGGACGTGCTCGCGTCGATCGGCAACTACATGGCGCGCTGCGGCTGGCAGCCTGGTCTGCCCTGGGGCTTCGAGGTCGTGCTGCCGAAGAGTTTCGACCATCGCCGCAGCCGCGCGAGTTTTGCAGAATGGACGGCGCTCGGGCTTCGGCGCGCGGACGGCGGCGTCTTCCCGCGCGCCGGCGAGGGTTTCCTGCTATTCCCGAGCGGGGCGGCCGGACCGGCGTTTCTGGTGACCGCGAATTTCGCGGTGATCAAGCGCTACAACAACTCCGACACCTATGCGCTCGCGGTCGGGCACCTCGCCGACCGGATGCGCGGAGGCGGGCCCTTTCGGGCGGCCTGGCCGCAGGCGGACCCGCAGCTCTCGCGCGACGCCCGGATGGCGTTGCAGCACAAGATGGCCGGTCTCGGCTACAAGATCGGCGATTTCGCCGGCCGCCTGGATTTCGACCAGCGCGACGCCATTCGCGACCTCCAGGTGAAATTCGGCATGGTGCCCGACGGCCATCCGACGCCCGCCTTGCTGGCGCGGCTCGGGATCGACGTGCGATAGACCGTCGCGGGGCGCGTCAGGCGCGAGGCGAGGCTTTTCCCGTGCTGTCACGCCTGTTGTGCCCCGGCCGTCAAATGCTTTATCGGATAGCGGGCGCAAGCCGTGGAGAGAACGCATGAGCACAAATCGGGTGTATCGCCTCGCCGTCATTCCGGGTGACGGCATCGGCAAGGAGGTCATGCCCGAAGGCGTGCGCGTGGTCGAGGCGGCCGCCAAGCGCTTCGGCTTCGAGCTGCGGCAGGACTGGTTCGATTTCGCCAGCTACGACTATTACGCCAAGCACCAACGGATGATGCCGGAGGACTGGAAACAGCAGATCGGCGCGCACGACGCGATCTTCTTCGGCGCCGTCGGCTGGCCGGAAAAGATCCCCGACCATATCTCGCTGTGGGGATCGCTCATCCTGTTTCGCCGCGAGTTCGATCAATACGTGAACCTGCGTCCCGTCCGGCTGATGCCGGGCGTGCCCTGCCCGCTCGCCAACCGCAAGCCCGGCGACATCGATTTCTGGGTCGTGCGCGAGAACACCGAGGGCGAGTATTCGTCGATCGGCGGCCGCATGTTTCCCGGCACCGAGCGCGAGGTCGTCATCCAGGAGACCGTGATGAGCCGGACCGGGGTCGACCGCGTGCTCAAATTCGCCTTCGAGCTCGCCAACGCGCGGCCGAAGCGGCATCTCACCTCGGCGACCAAGTCGAACGGCATCTCGATCACGATGCCGTATTGGGACGAGCGCGTGAAAGAAATGGCGCGGGCCTTTCCGCAGGTGCGCTGGGACCAGTACCACATCGATATCCTGACGGCGCAGTTCGTGCTCAACCCGGATCGCTTCGACGTGGTGGTGGCGTCGAATCTGTTCGGCGACATCCTGTCGGACCTGGGGCCGGCCTGCACCGGGACGATCGGCATCGCGCCGTCCGGCAACATCAACCCGGAACGGAAATACCCGTCCGTGTTCGAGCCGGTGCACGGCTCCGCCCCCGATATCGCGGGCCAGGGCATCGCCAATCCCATCGGTCAGATCTGGTCGGGCGCCATGATGCTCGAGCATCTGGGCGAGACCGAAGCCGCGCAGGCGATCCTCGCGGCAATCGAGAAGGTGCTGCCGGAAAAGAAGCTGCGCACCCGCGACCTGCAGGGTTCGGCCTACACCGTCGCCTGCGGCAAGGCGATCGCCGACGCTCTGGGGTAAAGGGAACCTGCCGCCGGTCGCGGATCACGCCGCCCGCGCGGGCGCCTGTGCGTATTGGGTGAGCCAGGCCCGCAGGGTCTGCGTGTCCGTCGCGCCGGCGCGCTGCGCCACGATCGCGCCCTTGCGGAACAGCATCAGGCTCGGAATGCCGCGGATCTGGTAGCGCGCGGCGAGCTCGGGCTCGGCCTCGGTATCGACCTTGAGAAAGCGGACGGCCGGCTCGAATTCGGCCGCCACGCGGTCATAGACCGGCGCCATGGCGGTGCAGGGTCCGCACCACGCCGCCCAGAAATCCACCAGCACCGGAATGTCGTTGCGCGCAATCTGCGTGGCGAAGCTCGTGGTGGTCACCGCAAACGGGTGTCCGGTGAAAAGCGGACGGTGACAGCGGCCGCATTTCGCTTCGTTGGCCGGCTTGTCCATCGGCACGCGGTTGATGCCGTCGCAATGCGGACAGACGATGTGTTGAGGCTGTTCGGCCATGATGTCGACCTCCGCTGTGGGCTCACTTGCGGGTGACCTGTAGATAGGACGAGCGGGCAATTTATCAATAATGGCGGCCGCCGCGCCGGCGCCTTGATGGCCGTCAATTTCAACGGGTCGGCACGAGTCCCGGGATCGCCCGCGCCAGCGCGCGGAAGGCGTCGCCCCGCACCTCGAAATTCGGATACTGGTCGAACGACGCGCAGGCGGGTGACAGCAGCACCGCCGGGGCTTTGAGCCCCGACGCCTCGGCGTCGCTGGCCGCCGCCGCCACCGCGCGGTCGAGCGTGCCCGTGATCACGTGTGGGACCGCGCCGCCCAGCGTCGCGGCGAAATCCGGCGCCGCCTCGCCGATCAGATAGGCCTTGCGGATGCGCGGAAAGAACTCCACGAGCGACGCGATCCCGCCGGTCTTCGGCTTGCCGCCCGCGATCCAGAAGATGTCGTCGAAGCAGGCGAGCGCGCGCGCGGCGGCGTCTGCATTGGTCGCCTTGGAGTCGTTGACGAACAGGATGCCGCCCTTGCGCCCGACCTCTTCCATGCGATGGGCGAGGCCCGGAAAGGACCACAGGCCCTGCTGGATCGTCTTGGGGTCGAGTCCGATCGCGAGCGCGGCCGCCGCCGCGCAGGCGGCGTTCTGCGCATTGTGGGTGCCGCGCAGCGAGCCGATTCCGCCCAGGAGCGCGATCGGCCGCGCGTTTCTGCCCGTGGCGCGCATGATCTGCTCGCCCTCCCCGTAGATGCCGTCGGCGAGCGGCCGGCGCACCGAGACGCGCACCACCGGCTTGCCGGCCCGCTCGATCCGATCGGCCGCGGCCTCGCACCACGGGTCATCGACGCCGACGATCGCGGTGCCGCCCGGCTGCACCTGCGCCACCAAGCGTTCCTTGACGGCCGCGTAGTGCGCGAGCGTGCCGTGGCGGTCGAGATGATCCTCGGTGACGTTGAGCAGGATGCCGATCCTGGGATCGAGGCTCGGCGCCAGATCGATCTGGTAGGACGAGCACTCGATCACATGGGCGCGTCCGGCCTGCGGCGGCTCGAGCGACAGGATCGCGGTGCCGATATTGCCGCCGAGCTCGGTGTCGTAGCCGGCGCTCTCGAGCAGATGCGCCACCAGGGCGGTGGTGGTCGATTTTCCGTTGGTGCCGGTGATGGCCACGAAGATCGAATCCGGCGCGGTGCGGCGCCGCTCGCGGCAGAACAGCTCGATGTCGCCGATCACCTCGACGCCGGCCGCACGCGCGAGCGCGACGCTCCAATGCGGTACGGGATGGGTCAACGGCACGCCCGGCGCCAGCACCAGCGCGGCGATCTTCGACCAGTCCGTCTCGCGCAGATCGGCGGTCGGGATGCCGGCCTTGGTCGCATGCGCGATGCGCTCCGCATGGTCGTCCCATCCGACCACGTCGGCGCCGCCGGCGAACAGCGCGCTCGCGCTCGCAAGGCCGGAGGCGCCGAGCCCGAAGACGGCGACTTTTTTTCCTTCGAACGAGGTGACGGGGATCATGGGAGACTCTCGCCTGTCGGCTCTATCGTCCCCTCCCCCGCTTGCGGGGGAGGGCTATGGAGGGGGAAGCCGCTTGCGCATGAGTCCGTGGCTGCCCCCTCCCCAACCCTCCCCCACACGCGGGGGAGGGAGCGCGCGGTGCTCGCTGCGCCGCTAAGCCCATCACCTTACCTCAGCTTCAGCGTGGAGAGCCCGGCGAGCGCCAGCACGATCGAGATGATCCAGAAGCGGATCACGATCTGCGGCTCGGTCCAGCCGAGCTGCTCGAAGTGATGATGCAGCGGCGCCATCTTGAAGACGCGCTTGCCGGTGAGATTGAACGAGACCACCTGCACGATCACCGACACCGCTTCCAGCACGAACAGCCCGCCGATGATGGCGAGCGCGACCTCGTGCTTGGTGGCGACCGCGACCGAGCCGATCAGTCCGCCGAGCGCCAGCGAGCCGGTATCACCCATGAAGATGGAGGCCGGCGGCGCGTTGAACCAGAGAAAGCCGAGGCCGGCGCCGATCACCGCGCCGCACAGCACCGCAAGCTCGCCGGTGCCGGACACGAAATGAATCTGCAGATAGTCGGCATAGACCGCGTTGCCGGCGAGGTAGGCGATGAAGCCGAAGCTCGCCGCCGCGATCATCACCGGGCCGATGGCAAGCCCGTCGAGGCCGTCGGTCAGGTTCACCGCGTTGCCGGCGCCGACGATGATGAAGGCGCCGAACACGATGAAGAACCAGCCGAGGTCGACGATCAGCTCCTTGAACAACGGAAAGGCCAGCGAGGTGGAAAACGCACCCCGCCCCAGATGCGCGAACGCAAAGCAGGCCGCGGCCGCGATCAGCGCCTCGACCAGCAGCCGCGCCCGGCCCGCGACGCCGCTGTGGGTCTGCTTGGTGACCTTGAGATAATCGTCGTAGAAGCCGACCAAGCCGAAGCTGATCGTCACGCCCAGCACGATCCACACATAGACATTGGTGAGATTGGCCCACAGCAGGATCGCGACCAGCACGCCCGACAGGATCATGAGGCCGCCCATGGTGGGCGTGCCCTTCTTGGTGAGCAGATGCGACGCCGGCCCGTCCAGACGGATCGGCTGGCCCTTGCCCTGCTTGAGGCGCAGGAGGTCGATGATCGCCGGGCCGAACCAGAACACGAAGATCAGCGCCGTCATGGTGGCGCCGCCGGTGCGCACCGTCAGGTAGCGAAAGACGTTGAGCACCGAGAGGGTGTCAGAAAACGAGGAAAGCCAATACAGCATCGGTTCAGCCTTGTGCCGGGGCGAGGTCGGACGCGGCGGGTACGGGGTAGCGGCGCACGAGGCCCTTGACGATCGAGCCCATGCGCGAGCCGAACGAACCTTTGACCATGATCGTGTCACCGTCGGCGATGGCGGCGAGAACCTCGGGTTGGAGCGCCTCGGCGTCCTTGGCGTAGCCGCCGCGGCGCTCGGAGGGGAGCGCCTGCCACAGCGCCTCCATCAGCGGACCGGCGCAGAACACGATGTCGATGCCGTTGTCGCGGATCGGCCCGGCCAGCTCGCGGTGGAGCTCGGCGCCGGCCGCGCCCAGTTCCAGCATGTCGCCCAGCACCGCGATGCGCCGGCCGCGCGCGCCGACCGGCGCCTGGCCGAGCAGCGCGAAGGCGGCGCGCATCGACAGCGGATTGGCGTTGTAGCTCTCGTCGATCAAAAGCGCGCCGCCGCCCGGCACCGCGAGCGGGATGCGCGTGCCGCGCCCGGCCGCGGGCCGCTGTTCGGCCAGCGCCAGCGCCGCCAACGCGAGGTCGGCGCCGGCAAGCTGCGCGGCGGCGAGCACCGCGAGCGAATTGATCACCAGATGCCTGCCGGGCGCCCCGATCTTGTAGGCGACGCGGGTGCCCAGGATATCCGCCTCGACGGTCGAGCCTTCCGGCTGCAATGCGCAACGGATCAGCCGGGCGTCGGCACGGGGATGCTCGCCGAAGCCGATGACGCGCGCCACATCGGCCTTGGCGGCGCGCCGCTTGAGCCTGGCGAATTGCGGATTGTCGCGGTTGATCACCGCGGCGCCGCCGGCCGCGACCCCGAGAAAGATCTCGGCCTTGGCGTCCGCGATCTCGTCGACCGACTTGAAGAATTCGAGGTGCACCGGCGCGATGGTGGTGATGATCGCCACGTCCGGCCGCACCAGCCGGGTGAGCGGCGTGATCTCGCCGGCGTGGTTCATGCCGATCTCGAAAACCCCGTAGCGGGTACGCTCGGGCATGCGCGCGAGCGAGAGCGGCACACCCCAGTGATTGTTGAACGACGCGACCGAGGCATGCACCTCCCCGTCGCGCGCGAGCGCGAGCCGGAGCGCATCCTTGGTCGAGGTCTTTCCGACCGAGCCGGTGACCGCGATGATCCTGGCCCGGCTGCGGGAGCGTGCCGCGGCCGCCAGATCGGTCAGCCCCGCCAGCACGTCGGGCACCACCAGCAGCGGCGCGTCTGTCGGCAGGTCGCCGCGAATCTCGCCCAGCTTGGCGCGCCCCACTACCGCGAGGCCGGCGCCGTTCTCGAGCGCCGCGCGGACGAAGCCGTGGCCGTCATGGGTGTCGCCCTTGATGGCGAAAAAGGCCTCGCCCGGCGCCACCGAGCGGCTGTCGATCGAGAGTCCTCCGATCGCGTCCGGCAGCGCGCCGGCGCGCTCGGCCCGCATCGCCGCCGCCATCGCATCGACCGTCCAGAGCGGTCCGCTCATGCGGCATTCTCCTCGAGCGCGGTCGCCACCGCCTCATGATCGCTGAAAGGCAGCGTCTGTTTGCCGATGATCTGGCCGGTTTCATGGCCTTTGCCGGCGATCAGCAGCACGTCCCCGGACCGAAGGTCGGCGATCGCGCGGCCGATCGCCTCGCGCCGGTCGCCGATCTCGGTCGCGCCCGGGGCCGCCGCCAGGATGGCGGCGCGGATCGCCGCCGGATCCTCGCTGCGCGGATTGTCGTCGGTGACGATGACGCGGTCGGCCTTCTCGGCCGCGATCGCCCCCATCAGCGGGCGCTTGCCGTGGTCGCGATCGCCGCCGGCGCCGAACACCACCACCAGGCGGCCGCCCACATAGGGGCGCAACGCCTCGATCGCCTTGGCGAGCGCATCGGGCTTGTGTGCATAGTCGACGAAGATCGGCGCGCCATTGCGCCGGCCGACCAGCTCGAGCCGCCCTTTGGCGCCGGTGAGGCTTTCGAGCGCCTGGAACACCGCGGCGGGCTCGCCGCCGGTCGCGATCGCCTGGCCGGCCGCCACCAGCGCATTCTCGACCTGGAAGCCGCCCACCAGCGGCAGGCGCACCCGATGGGTCTGGCCCGCATGCGCGAGCCGCAGCGTCTGGGCGAAGCCGTCGACAGCGTCCTCGAGGAGCCGGATGCCCTCGCCGCCCCGGCCGACCGTCATCACGGCGAGCCCGCGCCGGCGCGCCGTCTCCGCCACGACGGTTCCCTCGGCGCTGTCCGCCATGACCACCGCGGTGCCGTCAGGCTGCACGATGCGCTCGAATAAAATGAGCTTGGCCGCCAGATAGGCCTGCGTGGTCGCATGATAATCGAGGTGATCGCGCGACAGGTTGGTGAAGCTCGCGACGGCGACGCGCAGGCCGTCGAGCCGATGCTGGTCGAGCCCGTGCGACGACGCCTCGATGGCGAGATGCGTCACGCCCTCGCGGGCGAGCCCGTCGAGCGTGCAATGCAGCGCGACCGGATCGGGCGTCGTCAGCGAGCCGTAGATCTCCATCTGCGGCGACACCACCCCGATGGTGCCGATGCTCGCCGGTTTGTGGCCGAGCGCCGCCCAGATCTGCCGCGTGAAGGCGGCGACCGAGGTCTTGCCGCTCGTCCCGGTGACGGCCGCGATGGTGCCGGGCTGGCGGGGATAGAATTTCGCCGCCGCCAGCGCGAGCGCGCGCCGCACATTGCCCACCTGGACGAAGGCGACACCGGCGGGCAGCGCCGGTGGGGCGCGCTCCGCCATGACGGCGGCGGCGCCCGCCGCAATTGCCTGCGGCACGAAAGCCAGCCCGTCGGCCTTGGTGCCGGGCACCGCCACGAACAGGAATCCGGGCGCGATGGCGCGGCTGTCGGCCGACAGTCCCGCGATGGCGAGCGCGTCGAAACGCGCCTCGCAGCGGGCATCATCGGTGAGCAGCTCACGCAGCTTCATGGCGGTTCCCACCCCGGGACTCAGCCGGGACAGCGCCGGTTTAGAGCATTTCCCGGCACGATGGAATCACGCGGCGCCGCTTGTTCGCACTCGTCCCCGGCTCTATTGCGTCGCTTTGGCGGCAGCGAGGATCAGGCGGTCGGCCGTCGGCAGGTCGAAGCGCGGCTCGATGCCGAGCAGCGGCGCGATGCGGGAGATCACCTTGGCGGCGACCGGCACCGCGTTCCAGCCCGAGGTGGCGAATCCGTGGGTTTCCGCGATCGCCTGCGGCTCGTCCAGCATGATCAAAAGCAGGTATTTGGGATCGTCGGCCGGCAGCACCGCCATGACGTCGGTCAAGAGCTTGGTCTTGGCGTAGCGGCCGAGCACGACCTTCTCGGCCGTGCCGGTCTTGGCGCCCACATAATAGCCCTTCACGTCGGCCCTGGTGGCGGTGCCCTTCTCGGCATTGAGCCGCATCAGGTAGCGCATGGCGGCGCTGGTCTCGGGCTTGATTACCTGCTTCGCCAGGGCCCGCGCGTCGGCCTCGCTGCGCTTGAGGAAGGTCGGCGGGATCAGGAGGCCGCCATTCATCAGCGCCGCCACGCCCATGACGGCCTGCAGCGGCGCGACCGACAGCCCGTGGCCATACGAGATGGTGACCGTGTTGATCTCCGCCCAGCGCCGGGGGACCATCGGCTCGGCGCTTTCCGGCAGTTCGGTGCGCAGCCGGTCGAGCTGGCCCAGCTTGCGCAGGAACGCCTTGTGGCCCTCGATGCCGATTCCCTTCGCCATCATGGCGGCGCCGATATTGGACGAATAGGTGAAGACCTCCGACATGCTGAGCATGCGGCGCTGCGCGTGATAATCGCTGATGTTGAAACGGCCGTAATGCAACGGCGCCCGCGCATCGAACATCGAATTGAGGGTGTAGCGGCCGGAGTCGAGCGCCATCGCGGCGGTGAAGGCCTTGAAGGTCGAGCCCATCTCGTAGATGCCGGTGGTGAGGCGGTTGATGCGGTCGGGGTCGAGCGCCTCGCGCGGATTGTTGGGATTGTAATCGGGCTCCGACACCATGGCGACGACCTCGCCCGTGCGCACGTCGAGCACGATGCCGGCGGAAGCCTTCGCCTTGAATTTTTCGCGCGCCGCGACGAGCTCATCGCGCAGCGCATGCTGGACCCGCAGGTCGACCGCCAGCGTCACCGGCTCCTGCTGCCGGTCGGACGCGAAGCCGGCCCGGTGCAGATCCGCGAGCCCGCGCGAGTCGAGCCACTTCTCGATGCCGGCGATGCCCTGGTTGTCGATGTTGACGTGGCCGAGGAGATGCGAGACCTCCGGCCCGTTGGGAAACACGCGCTTGTTCTCGGTGAGGAAGCCGACGCCCGGAATGCCGAGCCGATGGACTTCGGTCTGCTGCTTCGCGCTGATCTCGCGCTTGAGCCATACGAAGCCGCGTTTTCCGCCGAGTCGCTCGCGCAGCTCGGTGGTGTCGAGGTCGGGCATCACGGCGGTCAGGAGCTCGATCGCCTCGTCGACGTCGATGATGCGGCGCGGCTCGCCGAACAACGACGGCGTCTTGACGTCGGTCGCCAGGATTTCGCCGTTGCGGTCGAGGATGTCGGGGCGCGCGGTCGCGACCGCGTCGCCGGAGCCACCGCGCCGGGCCGCGTGGCTGTCCGGCGCGATCGCGAAGATCACCAGCTTCGACGCGATGATGCCGTAGATGATGGCGAATCCGAGTATGGCGAGACCGAGCCGGGCCTTGGCTTTCCGGTCGCGGTCGACGTCGCGGCCGTAGAGCAGCGCCTGGACGACGCGGCGATGCCACGGCATGATCCGGACCGGGCGAGCGTCTTGATCGGATGGCGATACCGCTGAATCCGCCATGCCCATCACCTCGCGGCGGCCGGCGTGCTGCCGGTCGTGAGGACGGGCTCCGACAAGCCGATCATGGCGCCGATCGGATCGTTGAGGTCCGGTGGGGCATCGGCCGGCCGCTCGGGAAGCCGGTTGAGCGCGTCGAACTGGGTTGCGTCGATCGGCTTGAGCGCGAGATGGCGCTGGGCGAGCCCCTGGATGCGGATCGGAGTGTCGAGCTGCGACCACTCGGCGCGCAGCGTCGCGATGGCGTCGCGCTCGCGGCGGATCTCGCTGCGCAACTTGGCGACACGCTCGGCCTGCAGCGTGGAATCGAACTTGATCTTGTAGACATAGACGGCGGCGCACACGAGCGCCGCCATGACGATGAGATGCAGCAGGCGCATGGTCACCCTTTCCGTAACACGTCGGCGAGCGAGGGCAGCCGCGGCAGCGCCGGGAGGTCCGACGCATTGGCGGGTGCGGCGCTGCGCTCGGCGGCGCGCAGCTTCGCCGAGCGCGCGCGCGGATTGGCCGCCGTTTCGGCCTCATCGGGACCGACCGGCCGTTTGGTGAGGATGGTGAAGCTCGCCGGCCGCGGCGCGGCCTGCGGCATGTGGCGGGAGCCGGCACGGCTGCCGGCGCGCGCCGCCAAAAACGTCTTGACGATGCGATCCTCGAGCGAATGGAACGAGACCACCACCAGCCGGCCGCCCGGCTTGAGGATGCGCTCGGCCGCCGACAGCCCGCGCTGCAATTCGCCGAGCTCGTCATTCACGAACAGCCGCAAGGCCTGGAACGTGCGCGTCGCCGGATGAATGTCGCCCGGCCGCCCATGCACCACGCGCCCCACGATGTCGGCCAGCGCCCGGGTGGTGCGGATCGGCGTCGCGGTCCGCGCCTTGACGATGGCACGCGCAACCGCGCGCGAATGGCGTTCCTCGCCGAGCGAAAAAATAACGTCGGCGAGCGTGCGCTCCGACGCGGCCGCCACCACGTCGGCGGCGCTCGGCCCGCGCGCCTCCATGCGCATGTCGAGCGGCCCGTCGAGGCGGAACGAGAAGCCGCGGTCCTGGCTGTCGAGCTGCATCGACGAGACGCCGAGATCGAGCACGACGCCGTCGGCATCGGTGATCCCGACGCTGGCCGCGGCCTCGTCGAGCGCCGAGAAGCGGCTCTCGGCAACCGTGAGCCGGCCGCCGGATTCGTCGACCAGGCCGGCCGACAGCGCCACCGCGCTCTGATCGCGGTCGAGCCCCAGCACCCTGCAATCCGCCGCCGCGAGAATCGCGCGGGCATAGCCGCCGGCCCCGAAGGTGCCGTCGATATAGATTCCGCCAGCGCGGACGCCGAGATGCTCCACGACCGGCCGGACGAGCACGGGAATATGGCGGGCTGGTCCGCCAGCGACGTCCGGATTTCCGGAATCGCTGCCCGTCATGATTCCCGTGCTCCTTCGTCCGACGCGGCACGCTGCGGATCGAGGCGCCTGGTAACGGTGCACACCGTCGCGGTGGCCTTCGCGAGGTGTGCGCCCAGACGCCGCGGCTCCCAGATCTGAAACTTGTGGCCGAGACCGACGACCGCGTCGGCCGATACGAACCGGTCCATAGGCATCCGCACTCCACGCCCGCCCCACCGCACCCCGGCTCAGGGCCGTTCCATCGGCTGCCGCCGGACGTTTGGCGATCCTGACTGGGGTTTTGTCGGATATCATGGGATCACTTGGGCGTCAGCGGAACCATCCGTGCCGTGCCAAGCCCCTTTCCAAGTACCTATGCGGCGGATCAATGTGATTAATAGCCCTCAGGCTTAAGGAACCGTTGCCAACTCCCCGTTTGGTACAACGCCACCTTCGGCCAGCTTTGCCCACCTTTGGAGCCATGCGCCCCATGCGGCTCGCGCTCATGTCCGACATCCACGGCAACCGGGAGGCACTCGAGGCCTGCCTCGATCATGCGGCGCAGAGTGGCGTCGAGCGCTACGTGTATCTCGGCGACTACGCCGGCTACGGGGCCGATCCCGGCTGGGTGATCGACACCGTGCAGGCCCATGTGGGGCGCGGCGCGCTGGCAGTGCTGGGCAATCATGACGCCGCCGTGCTGACCGACAGCGAGGACATGAACGAGACCGCGGCCGCCGCCATGGCCTGGACCCGAACCCAGCTCGACGACCGCCAGCGCGCCTTCTTGGCCGGCCTGCCGCTCACCATCGAGGAGAAAGACCGCCTCTATGTCCATGCCAGCGGCTTCGAGCCGGACGAATGGCATTACGTGACCGAGCTCTATGCGGCCGCCAAGAGCCTGATGGCGACCCGCGCGCACGCCACCTTCTGCGGCCATACCCATGTGCCGGCCCTGTTCCACATGTCGATGACCGGAAAATTCGCGAGCTTCGATCCGGTCGACCGGGTCGATATTCCGCTCACCCGCCAGCGCCGCTGGCTCGCGGTGATCGGCTCGGTCGGGCAGCCGCGCGACCGCGATCCGGCCGCCTGCTACGCGCTGCTCGACGACGAGCGCGACCTGCTCACCTATGTGCGCGTGCCCTATGACATCGAGAGCGCGGCGCGAAAGATCCGCGCCGCCGGCCTGCCGCTTTCGTTGAGCGCGCGATTGTTCGAGGGATATTGAGGCGACATGGACGCGCGCCGTCTCGAGGCTGGCCAGACGATCGACGGCTTCGTGCTGGAGAAACCGCTCGACCCCGGCGGCATGGCGAGCTTCTGGCGGGTCAGCCGCCCCGGCACCGACATGCCCCTGGTAATGAAGATCCCGCTGCTCCGGCGCGGCGAGGACCCGATCACCATCGTGGGCTTCGAGGTCGAGCAGATGATCCTGGCGCAGCTTGCCGGGCCGCATGTTCCGCGTTTCGTGGCAGCGGGGGATTTCGAGCAGCCCTATATCGTCATGGAATTCGTCGCCGGCCG
>DATBBS010000415.1:0-4862 GCA_036270895.1 Xanthobacteraceae bacterium | reverse complement strand
TCTTCGACTTAGACCGATGACGCGTTTTTGCTGCCACAGCTTTCGCGTGGATCTCACGCCCCTGTACGACGGTTCCTCGGGAACGCACCGAAAAAATATGCTCCCCGGGGGGAGCTTTGGGTGCGGGGTTTATTCATTGTGAGACCTATATAACACATTTTCGGCTGAAATCAAAGCCTTGCGACGCTGGAAAGAGGTATTTGCAGCGTATTTCGGCGGTTAATTTCTTAAGATTGGTTAATGAAACCCACCTAGTCGCCGGTACCGGGGTTGGGGGAGAGCAACGCCAGCTTGTCGGGTTTGCCGTCCCACTCCTTGGCGTCCGCGGGCGGCTCTTTCTTGATCGTGATGTTGGGCCAGGTCTTGGCAAAATCCGCGTTCAATCCCAACCACTTCTCCAGGCCGGGCTCGGTATCGGGCTTGATCGCCTCGGCCGGGCATTCGGGCTCGCAGACCCCGCAGTCGATGCACTCGTCGGGATGGATGACGAGCATGTTCTCGCCCTCGTAGAAACAATCGACCGGGCACACCTCGACACAGTCCAAGTACTTGCACTTAATACAGTTTTCGGTGACGACATAGGTCATGGAGAAAGGACTCCGCCGGGTGGTCGGCTCGCGGGAGGTGCTAGCGCATGACTGCCCAACACGCAAGCAGCCATGCTCGCCACACATGGGGCGCGAGGGGCAAAAAAACGAATCAAAATCACGAATCACGCCCGCGGGTGAAGCGCGCGATGGCGCGCCGGTCCTGCTTGGTGGGCCGGCCGCTGCCGGGCTCGCGCGCGCCCGCCGGGGCGCCCCGCTCATCGGGCGGCGCCGCGACGGCGGTATTCAGGGGAGCCAGATCCTCGTAGAGCGCCCTGCCCGCCTCGGCCGCCCCGCGGCGCAGCGCGAAGCCCGTCACCTTGAGGATTCGCACGCGCGCATCGAGGGCGATCGTCACCACGTCGCCGGCCTTCACGGGTTTGGCGGGCGCCGCGATCCGCGCGCCGTTGAGGCGCACGTGACCCGAAGCCGCCAGCGCGGCCGCGGCGCTGCGCGTGCGCACCAGGCGCGCGTGCCACAACCACTTGTCGATGCGCTGGCGATCGTCGCGCAAGCTGCTCCACTGCCTCATGGACTGCGTCATGCCCCGCGAAAGCGGGGCATCCAGTACGCCGTTCCGTCGCGGCTTGACCGAAACGACGGTGATTACTGGATTGCCCGCTTGCGCGGGCAACGACGCTGTGGTGAGGGCGGACGCGCGGGCAACGCCGAAGACTACAAGCGTCGCCGCAAGCGCTACCGCTTCTCCTTCTCGTTCGCCTCGAGCTGCGCCTTCAGGGCGGCGAGCTTGGCGAAGGGCGAATTGGGATCGGGCTCGCGCGTGCGGCGTTCGCGCGCGGGCTGCTCGCTGCTGGCGAAGACGCGCGGCTCGCCGCCGCGGTTGGGTCGGCGATCGGGGCGCTGATCCTTGCGGTCCGGACGCTCGCCGCGCGGTCCGCGCGGGCGATCGTTGCGCTCGGGCCGCGCGTGCCGTTCTTGGCGATCCTGGCGGTCCTGGCGTCCTGGGCCTTCCTGGCGTTCGGGACGCGGCGCGCCCGCCGGCGTATCGGGCCGCCCGCGGCGGCCGCGACGCCGGCCGCGGTTTTCGGAATCGGCGGGCGCCGGCGCGGACCCGTCCGCCGCCTGCTCGGGCGCGGCGCCGGCTTCCGCCGGCTGTCCCTGATGCGGGCGTTGCGGGCGCGCGTGGCGGCGCGGACCGCGGCGCTCGTCGGAGCGGCCGCCCGGCCGCCAGACCTCGATGAATTGCGGCTCCGGCGCGGGCGCGGCTGCCTGATCGGCGGGCGCCGGCGCGGCGGCGACGTCGGCGGATTGGGCGACCGGCTCGCTCGCCGCCGCCCCGCTTTCCGGCGCTGCGCCGGCGTCGGGCGCCGCAGCGGCTTCCTCGGCGCGGGCTTCCGCAACGAAGGGTGCGGATTCCTCCGACAGCGCGGCGCTCGCCGGCGCTTCGGCCAGGGCCGGTTCTTGCGGCAGCGGCGTGGCGGCCACCGGCTCAGCATTCACGTCGGCCTCGGGTGCGAGCGTGGTCTCGATCCCATCGGCGGCCGCGACGTCGGCCGGCGCGCTCTCGCCGTCGGGCGCGGGCGCGACATCGGACGATGGCGCGGCGACATCGGGCGCCGGCGCCGGCACTTCGGCCGGCTTCGGCCGGCGCTCCATGCGGTAACCGAGCGCGCGCAGGATGGAGGCGAAATCCTCGCCCGAGGAACCGGTGAGCGACGTCATCGCCTGGGTGACTGTGAAAGAGCGCCCGTCGACCGCACCGGCCGGCTTCTCGCTCATCGTCTCGCGCCAGGCGAGCGCCGGGCGGATCAGGTCGGCGAGCCGCTCCAGAATATCGACGCGCACCGCGCGCTCGCCGCAGACGCGGTAGCCGGTCGCGCGGTAGAGCGCCTTCGGGGTCTCCTTGTCGGCCGGGAAAGAGGTGCGGCCGCTCGACGCCAGCCGCTGCACTTCGTCGAGACCCTTCACCTCCGGTCCGCCATGCTTGAGCGCCCATAATTCGGCGGCGAGCGCGCGCGGGCCGGGCTTGAGCAGCCCCGGCACGTAGATGTGGAACGCGCCGAAGCGCACGCCGTGCTTGCGCAGGATCGCGCGCGCGGTCTGATCGAGGCTCTTGACGTCCTCGGCGACCTTCGAGCGCTCGAGCACGCCGAGCGCCTCGACCACCTGGAACGCGATGCCGCGCGCCAGGCCGGTGACGTCCTC
The DNA here is from genome assembly GCA_036270895.1 of Xanthobacteraceae bacterium. Classification (GTDB taxonomy): domain Bacteria; phylum Pseudomonadota; class Alphaproteobacteria; order Rhizobiales; family Xanthobacteraceae; genus JAVDCA01. Next base: position 2,109 of record DATBBS010000415.1, on the reverse strand, counting down.
GGCGGCGCCCAGCACGAACAGCGGCGCGAGCAGGCGCTCGATATGGGTGCGAGTCCACAGATCCAGGCGCGTCTGCACGTGCTCGAGCGCGGCGCCGGTGAGCTGCTCGTCGGACAGGATGCGCACGCGCGGGCGCAGCACGTTGTCGCCGGCGGTGAGCTTGGCGACCGCCTCGCCGATCCAGCGGATGGTGCCGCCGGCGGCGAGCACGAATTGCGAGTCGGCGGCCTGCGAGAGCCGCGTGGCGCGCGCCTCGATCTCGCCGGAGAGCGCCTTCTGGGCGGCGGCGCCGAGCGCCTTGGCTTCCGATCCGCTCGCGGTCGCGGCCGGCGCGAAGCGGAAGCCGTCGAGGCGGCCGATCGCGTGGCCCTCGACGACCACCTCGCCGGTCTTTGTGATTTCGGTTTCCAGCATCGTGTTCTCTCGCAGCCGCCGCATCAACACGCTGGTGCGACGATCGACGAAGCGCTCCATGAGCCGCTCATGCAGCGCATCGGAGAGCTTGTCCTCGACGGCGCGGGTGACGCCTTGCCAGTGGTCGGGGTCGGTGAGCCAGTCGGGGCGGTTGGCCGCAAAGGTCCAGGTCCTGATATGCGCGATACGTTGCGACAGTGTGTCGATGTCGCCGTCGGTGCGATCGGCCTGCGCGACTTGCCCGGCGAACCAATCGTCGGGAATTCTACCCTGTCGCAGCAGAAAACCATAGAGGGCGACGACGAGTTCCGAATGGGACGCAGGAGAGATCTTGCGGTAATCGGGAACTTGGCAGACTTCCCACAGCCGCTCGACCGCGTCGCGTGTGCGCGCCAGCGTGCGCACGTCCTCGTCGCGCGCCACGTGATCGAGCACCAGGATGTCTTCCGCCGTCGGCGCGCGCGTGAGGCCCTGCAGCGTCGGGACGGTCGCGAGCGAGGCCGCGAGCGCGCCGAGTGAGGCGAAATCGAGATCGGTGTTGCGCCATTGCATGATCTTGACGTTGTCGAAGCTGTGGCTCTCGAGCGCCTGCACCAGCTCGGGCTCGAAGGGCGAACAGCGGCCGGTGGTCCCGAAGGTGCCGTCGCGCATCGCGCGGCCGGCGCGGCCGGCGATCTGCGCCAGCTCGGCGGGGTTGAGGCGGCGGAACTGGTAGCCGTCGAACTTGCGGTCCGACGCGAAGGCGACGTGGTCGACGTCAAGATTCAATCCCATGCCGATCGCATCGGTGGCGACCAGATAGTCGACATCGCCCGATTGATAGAGCGCCACCTGGGCGTTGCGGGTGCGCGGCGAGAGCGACCCGAGCACGACGGCGGCGCCGCCACGTTGCCGCCGGATCAGCTCCGCGATGGCGTAGACCTCCTCCGCCGAGAACGCCACGATGGCGGTGCGGCGCGGCTGGCGGGTGAGCTTCTTCTCGCCCGCGAAAGTGAGCTGCGAGAGCCGCGGGCGGCTCAGGATATTGGCGCCGGGCAGCAGCCGCTCCACCATCTGCCGCATGGTGGCGGCGCCGAGCACCAGGGTCTCCTCGCGGCCGCGCCGGTTGAGGATGCGGTCGGTGAAGACATGGCCGCGCTCGAGGTCGGCGCCGAGCTGGATCTCGTCGATCGCCACGAAGGCGGTGTCGAGGTCGCGCGGCATGGCCTCGACGGTCGCCACCCAATAGCGCGGGCTCGGCGGCTTGATCTTCTCCTCGCCGGTGATGAGCGCGACGGCGTCGGCGCCGACCCGCTCGACCGCCTTGTTGTAGACCTCGCGGGCGAGCAGGCGCAGCGGCAGCCCGATGATGCCGGACGAATGGGCGAGCATCCGCTCGATGGCGAGATGGGTCTTGCCGGTGTTGGTCGGGCCGAGCACCGCGGTGACGCCGTGGCCGCGGGCCACGGGGTCACGGGAGGTGACCGAGGAAAAAGATATCGCCATCAGGGTTCCCGCCAGCGCAGGGACCCCTCGGCCCCTCGTCCGGCCACGTCTGTATCACAATGCGACGACCGCCAAGGCAAATTCGCGCGCGTCTTCATGGTCGGGAACGAGTCCCGAACGAATCGCGAGCGAATCGGTGACTCAGCGTCAATGTGGTTTCGTTCCCGGCGACATATGGTGACGATGCCGTGACACTGCCACAAGGGCTGG
>DATBBS010000414.1:0-2007 GCA_036270895.1 Xanthobacteraceae bacterium | reverse complement strand
GATCGCGGAGGACACCACCAGCACGTCGGCGCCGTCGACATTCTCCGCCTTGTGGCCGATCGCGACCGTGATGCCCTTGTCGCGCAGCCGCTTCACGTTGGCGCTGTCGGCGACGTCGGACCCTTTGACCGTATAGCCGAGATTGACCAGCACCTCGGCGATGCCGCTCATGCCGATGCCCCCGATGCCGACGAAGTGGATCGGACCGATGTCACGCGGCAGCTTCATGTCGAGCTCATCCTCTCGCTTCCAGACCAGCCACCCGCAGCACCAGCTCGGCGAGCCGGTCGGCTGCATCGAGCGCGCCCGCCTGGCGGGAACCCTGCGCCATGAGGGCGAGCCGCTCCGGTTCGGTGGCGATCCGGGCGATCTCGGTGGCGAGCTTTTCAGGCGTAAAGACGGCCTGGTCAATCCTTATCGCGCCCCCGGCCTTTTCCAGCACCGCCGCATTGGCGAGCTGGTCCTGGTCGAGCGCATGGGGCAGCGGCACCAGGACGGCGGGGCGGCCGATGGCGGCGAGCTCGGCGACCGTCGAGGCCCCCGACCGGGACACCACGAGATGGCTTTGCGCCAGGCGCATCGGCAGGTCGGGAAAGAACGGCTCGACCACGGCCGCGATGCCGATCCGCGCATAGGCGGCGCGCACGCGCTCCAGGTCCTCGCCGCGGGCCTGCTGGGTGAGGGCGAGACGGGTACGCACCGCCGCGGGGAGACGCTCGACCGCGGCGGGAACGACATCGGCCATGATGCGGGCGCCCTGGCTGCCGCCGAACACGAGCAGGCGCAGCAGCCCGCTCTGGCCGGGCGCCGCGAAGGCCAGCTTGGCGGCTTCCACCACCGCCGGCCGCACCGGATTGCCGGTATAGGTCGCCTTGGCGGCGAGCGCGCCGTCGCGCGCGAGCACGCCCGGAAAGCTCGTCGCGATCGCGGCGACCCGCGGCGCCAGGAAGCGATTGGCGCGGCCCATGACGCCGTTCTGCTCGTGGATCAGGGTCGGGATCCGCCGCCATGCCGCCGCCAGCAGCGGCGGGATGGTGGGATAGCCGCCGAATCCGATCACCGCCGCCGGCCGCAACCGCCCGAACAGACGCCAGGCCTGGAGAGTCCCGCCACCGAGCCGCAGGGCCGTGCGCGCGAGCGCAAGCGGGTCGCGGCCGCGCACGGTCGCGCTGGCGATGATGTGGGTCTGGCGGGCCGGAAAGTCGGCGCCGTAGAGCACGGCCCGTTCGTCGGTCGCGAGGTCGACGCTGACGCCGCGCCGGCCGAGCGCGACCGCGAGCGCCTCGGCCGGAAACAGGTGGCCGCCGGTGCCGCCGGCCGCAACCACGACGAGCGGCGCGGCTTGGGCCATCAGGCCGTGCTCCCGGCGAGCTCGAGCGCTTCCGGCCGCGCGATCAGCTCGGCCCGCGGCCGTTCGCGCGTCAGCGCGAGCAGCATGCCCATGCCGTAGGCGAGCGAGATCATCGAGGAGCCCCCATAGGAGATGAACGGCAAGGTCATGCCCTTGGCGGGGATCAGCGAGAGATTGACCGCCATGTTGATGGCCGATTGCGCGCCGAACAGAATGGCGAGCCCCGCCGCGCCGAAGCGCGCGAAGGGATCGTCGCAGCGCATGGCGCGCGTGAGCGCCCGCACCACGATGAAGCAGAACAGCGCCACCAGCACGAGGCAGAGCATGATGCCGAACTCCTCGGCCGCAACCGCGAAGACGAAATCCGCGTGGCTGTCCGGCAAATAGCGCTTGACCGTGCCCTCGCCGGGACCGCTGCCGAACCAGCCGCCCTTGCGGAAGGCGTCGATCGCGGTATCGATCTGGAACGTATCGCCCGAGGCCGGGTCCATGAAGCGCTTGATGCGCCTCATCACGTAGGGAACGGTGTAATAGGCGCCCGCCAGACCGACCACGGCGGCGCCGCCGAGCCCGAGCACCCAGATCACGCGCATCCCGGCCATGAAGAACAGCGCCCCCCAGACCAGCGCGATCAGCATGGTCTGGCCGAAATCCGG
>DATBBS010000413.1:0-6939 GCA_036270895.1 Xanthobacteraceae bacterium | reverse complement strand
CAGGCACAGCATCGCCTTCTTGCCGATGTGGTTGAGCGCGTCGGTCAGGCCGACCGTGGTCGTCGTCTTGCCCTCGCCCGCCGGTGTCGGCGAGATCGCGGTCACCAGGATCAGCTTGCCGTTCTGTTTCGCCTGCAGCGATTTGACATAGTCCATCGACACCTTGGCCTTGTAGTGGCCGTAAGGCTCGAGGTTCTCCGCCGCGATGCCCAGCTTCTCCTTGGCGAGGTCGATGATCGGCCGCTTCTTGGCGGCCTGGGAAATTTCAATGTCGGATTTGGGCGACTTGTGCTGCGAGGCGGGCATGGGGGGTTTCCGTTGAATGAAAGGGGAATCCGGGAGGTATGGATTTGTCGTGGCGGGAAATCAGCCGAAGCGCGCGCCCGCCGCAAGATTGACGGCGGATATGAATTCGGCGGCCTCGATCTTCTTGCCGTCGGCCGGCTGCACGCGCGTCACCTTGAAGCGTCCGTCGGCGCAGACCACCGTGAAGCCGTCGGGCTCGACCGCGACGATCTCGCCCATCTTGCCGGCGATCCCCTTGGGATCCTTGGCGGGCAGCGGCTTGGCGTCGAAGATCTTCAAGGTCTTGCCGTCGAGCGTCGTCCAGGCGCCGGGCGCCGGATTGCAGCCGCGGATCAGCGGATCGATCTGCCGCCACGACTTGCCCCAGTCGATGCGCGCGTTGTCGGCGCCGCAGCGGCCCTCGTAGGTGGCCTTCGCTTCGTCCTGCTTGATGCGCGGCGCCTTGCCGGCCTTCACGAGGTCAACCGACTCCATCATGGCGTCGACCCCCATCGGAAATAGCCGGTCGAAATAGACCGTGCCGAGCGTATCGGTGGCGGAGATCGGGGTCTTCTTCTGGAGGAGGACGTCGCCGGTATCGAGCCCGTTGTCGGGCCAGAAGATCGAAAGGCCGGTCTCCTTCTCGCCCAGGATGATCGGCCAGTTGATGGCGCTGGCGCCGCGATAGGCGGGCAGGAGCGAGGGGTGATACTGGATCGAGCCGTGGGTCGGAATATTCAGAAACTCCTCCGGCACGAACAGGGTGACGAAAGCCATCACCTGCAGATCGGGCTTGAGCGCCTTGAATTCCTCCCACACCTCCGGCTTGCGGTAGGAGGCGGGCTGGTGGACCGGAAGCTTGGCGGCGACCGCCGCTTCCTTGAGCGGATCTGGCTTCTGCCCGGGCTTCTCGGGCGCCACATAGACCGCGACCACGTTTTCGCCGCGCTTGAGCAGTGCCTCGAGCACCGCCTTGCCGAAGGCCTGCTGGCCGTGAACGACGATACGCATCCGCAATTCCTCCCACTACGCTCGTCATGCCGCGCGCAGGCGGGGCATCCAGTCGGCAGTTGACGCCGTGGCTACTGGATCGCCCGCTTTCGCGGGCGATGACGCTGCTGTTGTTACGCCGCCTCGGCCTTCGGTTTCTCGGGCGCCGTGATGGCGCCCGACGTCTTGATCGCCGCCATCTCGGCCGCGCTGTAGCCGAGCACCTTGCCCAGGATCTCGTCGGTGTGCTCGCCGAGCAGCGGCGAGCGCTTCACCTCGGTGAGCGAGTCCGACATCTTCACGGGATTGCCGACGGTCAGATACTTGCCGCGCGTCGGGTGATCGACCTCGACCACGGTGCCGGTCTTGCGCAGCGACGGCTCCTCGGCGATCTCCTTCATCGACAGGATCGGGCCGACCGGAATATCGACCTTGTTGCAGATTTCCATCACCTCGAACTTGGTCTTGGTCATGGTCCACTGCTCGATCGTGGCGAAGATGTGCTTGAGCCGCGGCAGGCGCGCGGGCGGCTTGGCGTAGTCCGGATCGGTCTTCCATTCCGGCTTGCCGATGATGTCGCAGATCGCCTCCCAGACCGGCGCCTGCGTGATGAAGTAGATGTAGGCGTCGGGATCGGTCTCCCAACCCTTGCATTTGAGGATCCATCCCGGCTGACCGCCGCCGGAATCGTTGCCCGCGCGCGGCACGGCGTCGCCGAACGGGATGCCTTCGCCATACTGGCTGTATTCCGTGAGCGGCCCATGCTTGAGGCGCTGCTGGTCGCGCAGCTTGACGCGCGCGAGGTTGAGCACGCCGTCCTGCATGGCGGTGAGCACCCTCTGGCCGCGCCCGGTGCGCAGACGCTGATGCAGCGCGCACACGATGCCGAAGGCGAGATGCAGGCCGGTGCCGGAGTCGCCGATCTGCGCCCCGGTGACCAGCGGGGGCCCCTCGCGGAAACCGGTCGTCGAGGCCGAGCCGCCGGCGCATTGCGCCACGTTCTCGTAGACCTTGCAGTCCTCGTAGGGCCCTGGGCCGAAGCCCTTCACGGACGCGACGATCATGCGCGGGTTGAGCTTGTGGATGTGCTCCCAGGTCAGCCCCATGCGGTCGAGCGCCCCGGGCGCGAAATTCTCCACCAGCACGTCGCAATACTTGATCAGCCGATCGAGGATTTCCCGGCCTTTCGGATGCTTGGAATCGATGGTGATCGAGCGCTTGTTGCCGTTGAGCATGGTGAAGTAGAGGCTGTCGGCCCCCTTCACGTCGCGCAACTGCCCGCGCGTGACGTCGCCCACACCCGGCCGCTCGACCTTGATCACATCGGCGCCCATATAGGCGAGCAGTTGGGTGCAGGTGGGGCCCGACTGCACATGCGTGAAGTCGAGGATGCGCACGCCGTCGAGCGCCTTGCCGGCCTGTCCCCAGGGCTTGGTCGAGGGCCGCGGAAGTCCGTTGGACACCGCCTTCTTGGCGGCCGGCTTCTTCGACTTCAGCTTGACGACCTTCCTGGCGGCGGACTTGGATTTCGCTTTCGCTTTCGACTTCTTGGCTTTCTTCGTTGTCATGGTCGTTCCCGTCACTTGTATATCGTCTGGTTGTTGGTGCCCGGCGCGTATTTCACGAGCGGTTATTTCTTGCGGAGCTTGCTTTGCGGATTGAGGTTGCCGATCCGGCCGCTCTCGCTGCCGGCCGCCGGGTCGAGTACGGCATTGATGAGGGTCGGCTTGCCGGAATCCATGGCCTCGTTGACGGCGCGCTTGAGCTCGTCCGGCGACGTCGCATTGACGCCGACGCCACCGAAAGCCTCGATCATCTTGTCGTAACGCGAGCCCTTCACGAACACCGTCGGCGCCGGATCCGAGCTGACGGAATTGACGTCGGTGCCGCGATAAATGCCGTCGTTGTTGAAGACGACCACGCAGACCGGCAGTTTGTACCGGCAGATCGTTTCAATCTCCATGCCGGAGAAGCCGAAGGCGCTGTCGCCTTCGACCGCGAGCACGGGCTTGCCGGTCTCGATCGCGGCCCCGATCGCATAGCCCATGCCGATGCCCATGACGCCCCATGTGCCGACGTCCAGGCGTTTGCGCGGCTGATACATGTCGACGATTCCGCGCGCGAGATCGAGCGTGTTGGCGCCCTCGTTGACCAAAATGGCGTCCGGCCGCTCCTTGATGATGGTGCGCAGCACACCGAGCGCGCCGTGGTAATCCATCGGCGAGTTGTTGTTCATCAGCCGCGGGGCCATCTTGGACACGTTCTCTTCGCGCTTCTTGCTGACGGCGCCGCTCCAATCGGCCGGCGGAGCGGGCCATTTGTCTCCCATGCCGGCGAGCAGCGCCGAGACGCACGAACCAATGTCGCCGACCACCGGGGCGACGATCTCGACGTTCGAGTCCATTTCCTTCGGCTCGATGTCGATCTGAATGAATTTCTTCGGCGCCTCACCCCAGGTCTTGCCCTTGCCGTGCGACAGGAGCCAGTTCAGGCGGGCGCCTATCAGCATCACGACGTCGCTGTCCTTCAGCACAGTGGAGCGTGCGGCGCCCGCGCACTGCGGGTGCGTGTCCGGCAGAAGGCCCTTGCCCATGCTCATCGGCAGGAATGGGGCGCCGCTTTTTTCCACGAAGCTGCGGATCGCGTCGTCGGCCTGCGCATAGGAAGCGCCCTTGCCAAGGATGATCAGCGGACGCTTGGCGCTCTTCAACACATCGAGCGCGCGCTTGACCGCATCCGGCGCCGGGATCTGCGCGGGCGCCGGATCGATCACCTTCACAAGCGACTTCTTGCCGGCCTCGGCATCCATCACCTGCCCGAAAAGCTTGGCCGGGAGATCGAGGTAGACGCCGCCGGGACGACCGGACACGGCCGCGCGGATCGCGCGCGCCAACCCGATGCCGATGTCGGCGGCATGCAGCACGCGGAAGGCCGCCTTGCACAAGGGCTTGGCGATCGCCAGCTGGTCCATCTCTTCGTAGTCGCCCTGCTGCAGGTCGACGATCTCGCGCTCGGACGAGCCGCTGATCAGGATCATCGGGAAGCAGTTGGTCGTGGCGTGGGAGAGCGCGGTCAGGCCGTTGAGAAAGCCCGGAGCCGACACCGTCAGGCAGACGCCGGGCTTCTTCGTCAGGAACCCCGCGATCGACGCCGCATAACCAGCATTCTGCTCATGGCGGAAGGAGAGGACGCGGATGCCCGCGGCCTGCGCCATGCGGCCGAAATCCGTGATCGGAATGCCGGGCACGCCATAGATCGTGTTGAGGCCGTTGAGCTTGAGCGCGTCGATCATGAGATGGAAGCCGTCCGTCAGCTCCCGCTCTTCTGGGGCGGCATTCGCATCCGCGGTCTTGACGGCGGCTTCGGCCATGGACGTCTCCCTCGGTTTCTCGGTTTTTCGTTCAGTCGAGATGATCGGCGTGCCGGGCGACATGCTCGGCAAGCCCCAATGCGTGGTTGCGCACCCGGTCCTAGGCGCGCTCGGTATCGCGCGCCTCGATCGCCTGGATGATGTTCATGTGGTCGCGGATCGAGCGGTCGGCGCGATCCTCCTCGCCGATCGTCTTGCGGCGGATCATGCGCATATGGGTGAACAGGTTTTCCGCCAGATCGATCAGCACGCTGTTGCGGCTCAGCCGGATGATGGTCTGGTGGAACTCGATATTGACGTCGGAATATTCGTCGAGCCGGGCATGCAGCTCGCCGTTCTCGAACTTGGCGAACATCTGGCGCAACTCGGCGATCTCCCGGTCGCTCGCATTCTGGGTGATCAGGCGGGCCGCCATGCTCTCAAGCGCCGCCCAGGCGGTGATGAGCTCGCTCACCTCGGCGCGCGTCTTGCGCACCACGTAGATGCCGCGGCGAGGCACCGAGCGCACGAAGCCCTCGCGCTCCAGTTGCGCCATGGCCTCGCGCACGGGCGTGCGGCTGATGCCGAGGTCGCTCGCAATCTGGCGTTCGTCGAGCCGCACCTCGCCCTGCCTGTCGTAGATGTCGAGCGTGACGATGACGTCCTTGAGCGCCGCATAGGCGCGGTCGGCGAAGGTCGACGTGTCCACGAGCGGGGTCACCGCCACACGGGATGCGGTTTCGGCCGTTCGGCTGCGGGGCGGAAGGGTGCTCATTTGGCTACGCAAAATCGACGCAAAACCCGAAGGCGTCGCTATAATACGTTATACCAGCCCAATGCAAGCGGGTTTCCGCCGCTTGCGACCGCAGCCAGACGGCACTGGCGCGCCGCACCCTCAGGCGCGGCGCGCCGAGGGATCAGCTCAGGGCCATGAACTTCTGGCGCAGCGGACGGAGCACGGCGAGCGCCATGACGGCGGCCACGATATTCGCGATCGCCGCAACGTAGAACACCGCATGCCAACTGCCGGTTGCGCTGGTCAGCACGTTGGCGAGGGGAACCAGCAACGATGCCGTCCCCTTGGCGGTATACAGCATGCCGTAGTTGGTCGTCGCGAATGTCCTGCCGTAGATGTCGGTGCAGGTCGCCGGAAAGAGCGAATAGATCTCGCCCCAGGCGAAGAACACGACGCCCGACAGGATCACGAACAAGACCGGATTGCCCGCGAAGTAGAGCAGCGCGAAGATGCCGATGCCTTCGGCGAGAAACGCGATGAACATGGTGTTCTCGCGGCCGATCTGGTCCGACACCCAGCCGAAGAACGGCCGGCATATGCCGTTGAGCACCCGGTCGATCGTCAGGGCGAAAGTGAGCGCCGGCAAGGTCAGCCCCAAGAGCGAAACCGGTATGCTGGCGATCTTGAAGTCATTGGCGATGGGCGCGAGTTGCGCGATCGCCATCAGGCCGCCGGCGCCGACCATGACGAACATGGCGTACATGACCCAGAACGGGGCCGTCTTGAGCACCTCGCCGGGCGTGAAGTCGCGCCGGGACTGCTGCACCGCGGGCGCGGCCGGCGTCGCGACCTCGCCCGCCTGCGGCGCGCGCAAGAACAGCGCGACGATGACCACCACGATGCCCTGGCCGAGGCCGAACCACAGGAAGGCCGCCTGGTAACCGCTCGTCTGAATCATGTTGGCGATCGGGATCACGGTCAGCGCGGACCCGGCGCCGAAGCCCGCCGCGGTCAGTCCTGCCGCAAGGCCACGTCGGTCCGGGAACCACTTGAGCGCATTGCCGACCGAGCCGCCGTAAATGACGCCCGCCCCGATGCCGCCGATCGCGGCGCCGACATAGAGCAGGAAGAGCGAGTCGGCCATGGAATTGATGACCCAGGCGATCGCGACCAGCACGCCGCTGAGGCTGATCATGATGCGCGGGCCGAACTTGTCGATGAGGTAGCCCTCGACCGGCACCAGCCAGGTTTCGGTCAGGACGAAGATCGTGAAGGCGACCTGGATCGAGGCGCGGCCCCAATGATATTGCTGATCGATCGGACCGACGAACAGCGTCCAGCCGTATTGCAGGTTGGCGATCATCACCATGCAGGCGATGCCGATCGCCAGCTGAACCCAGCGAAACGCCGATCGCGTCGCCGCGACGGCGCTGGCGTCTGTAGACATTTCCGTCCCTTTCAGGATCCCCTCTGCGGAGGTTGACGCATAATCAACCGACCCGGGTGCGCCTGCAACTCCGCAACCGCCCGCCGGATCGTACACACTCGATGAAGACCTTGCTCGGCGGACCGGAGCTTT
>DATBBS010000412.1:0-2568 GCA_036270895.1 Xanthobacteraceae bacterium | reverse complement strand
TCGGCGATCATGTTGCCGGCGTCGGGCCCGAGGATGTGCACGCCGAGCACGCGGTCGGTCTTGGCGTCGGCGAGGATTTTGACGAAGCCGTCGGTCTGGTGGTTGACCTTGGCGCGGCCATTGGCGGTGAACGGGAACTTGCCCGTATTGTAGGCGACGCCGGCCGCCTTGAGGTCCTCCTCGCTTTGGCCGACGGAGGCGACCTCCGGATAGGTGTAGATCACGTTCGGGATCACGTCGTAGTTCACATGCCCGGCGCGACCCGCGATGATCTCGGCCACCGCGACGCCTTCGTCTTCGGCCTTGTGGGCGAGCATCGGTCCCGCGATCACGTCGCCGATCGCATAGACGCCCGGCACATTGGTGGCCAAATGCGCGTCGACCGCCACACGTCCGCGGTTGTCGAGCTTGACCCCGGCCTCGGCGAGCCCGAGCCCTTCCGTATAGGGCACGCGCCCGACCGCGATCAGCGCCACGTCCGCGTCCACCGTCTCGGCGCTGCCGCCCGCAGCCGGCTCGATGCTGGCCTTGAGCTTCGCTCCGGCCGTGTCGATCGCCGCAACCTTGGAGGCGAGCTTGAATGCGATGCCCTGCTTCTGCAGGAGGCGCTGGAAGCTGCGCGCGACGTCGAGGTCCATGCCGGGCAGGATGCGGTCGAGGAACTCGACCACCAGGACCTGCGCGCCGAGCCGGCGCCACACCGAGCCGAGCTCGAGGCCGATGACGCCGGCGCCCACCACCAGGAGCTTCTCGGGGACCTTCGGGAGCACCAGCGCGCCGGTCGACGACACGACGCGCTTCTCGTCGATCGTGATGCCCTTGAGGCGCGCCACGTCGGAGCCGGTCGCGATGACGATCGCCTTGGTGTCGAGCGTCTGCTTTTTGCCGCCCTCGCCCGTGACCTCGACCTTGCCGGGCGCCGCGATCCGGCCGACACCCCGGATGGTGTCGACCTTGTTCTTCTTGAGCAGGTAGTCGACGCCCTTGACGTTGCCGTCGACGCCCTCGTCCTTGAACTTCATCATGGCGGGAAGATTGAGCTTGGGCGCCCCGACGTCGATGCCCATGCGGCCGAAGCTCTGCGCCGCCTCTTCGTAGAGCTCGGAGGCGTGCAGCAGCGCCTTCGACGGGATGCAGCCGACATTGAGGCAGGTGCCGCCGAAGGTCTTGTCCTTCTCGACCACCGCGGTTTTCAGGCCCAGCTGCGCGGCGCGGATTGCGCACACATAACCGCCCGGGCCGGTGCCGATGACGATGAGGTCGTAGCTCATGCGTGGTGTCCCTGGGCCGTGGCCCGCAATGGCGCGCCGAACGCCCAGGCGTGTCCGAACGGGTCTGTGAGCCGGCCGTAGCGCATGCCCCAGAACACATCCGCAGGCGGCGTGGTGACCGCGCAGCCGGCCGCGGCCGCCCGCGACATGGCGGCATCCACCTCGGCGGGGCCGTCGAATCCGACATGCAGCGTGAACGTCGTCGCCCCCAGCGTGGTGGGCGCCTTGCTGCCGGGATCGTATTCGGGGAATTCGTCGCTCAGCATGATCATGGTGCCGAACACGCTGAGCGCCGCGTGCTGCACGCGGCGGCCGTCATCGGTCATCTTGTGGGTCAGCAGCTCGGCGCCGAACGCCCGCCGGTAGAGCGCGATGGCGTCGAGACCGCCCTTGACGGTGAGATAGGCGGTGACGGCCGGTTGCACGGTTTCGTTCATGGCGGCTCCCGCGACGCTCAGGCCGGTGCGAGGGGCGCGTTGAACGCCCAGACATGGCCGAATGGATCGCGGACGCGGCCGTAGCGCGCGCCCCAGAACATGTCGTCGGCCGGGCACGTGACGGTCGCGCCCGCCCCCACGGCGCGCGCCACAGCCGCATCGACCTCGGCGGGCCGCGCAAGGTTGACGCTCATCGCGACACTCGGGCCGCCGCGGCTGTTCGGTGCGAGCACGTCGCCGCCGAATTCGGGGAATTCGTCGTGCAGCATGACCTCGCCGCCGAACATCTCGATGTTGGCGTGCAACACACGCTTGCCGTCCTCGGCCATCTGCTTGAACGCGCAGACGCTGCCGAATGCCTTCGCATAGAACGCTATCGCGTCGTCGCCGCCCTTCACACAGATATGCGCCTGGATGGGCGGCGGGTTCGGACCGAACGCCATGACAACACCTCCGAGATCACAGATCCAGCACCAGCCGCGCCGGATCCTCCAGAACGTCCTTCACCCGCACCAGGAACGTCACCGCCTCGCGGCCGTCCACCACGCGGTGGTCGTAGGACAGCGCGAGATACATCATCGGCCGCGCCTCGATCTTGCCGCCGGCCACCACCGGCCGCTCCTGGATCTTGTGCATGCCGAGAATGCCGGACTGCGGCGCGTTGAGGATCGGGGTCGACATCAGCGAGCCGTAGACGCCGCCATTGGAGATCGTGAAGGTGCCGCCCTGCATGTCCTCGATCTTGAGCTCGCCGTCGCGGGCGCGGCGGCCGAAGCCGGCGATCTCCTTCTCGATCTGGGCGAGCGATTTGCGGTCGCAGTCGCGCACCACCGGCACCACCAGGCCCTTCTCGGTGCCGA
>DATBBS010000411.1:0-6018 GCA_036270895.1 Xanthobacteraceae bacterium | reverse complement strand
GTGGATCAAGGCGGCGATCCAGGAATACATCCTGCGCTCGTGGTCGCTGGTGAAGATGGGCACCACCGCCAACCAGAAGAAGCTGTTCTTCAACCTGCGCAAGGCCAAGAGCAAGATCTCGGCCCTCGAGGAAGGCGATCTGCGGCCCGACCAGGTCAAGCTGATCGCCAAGCGGCTGGGCGTGACCGAGCAGGACGTGATCGACATGAACCGCCGGCTGGGCGGCGACGCGTCGCTCAACACGCCGATCCGCGAGGAAGGCGATGCCGGCGAATGGCAGGACTGGCTGGTCGACGAGCATGCGAGCCAGGAATCCACCCTGGTCGCCACTGAGGAGCTCGACAACCGCAAGAAGGCGCTGACCGACGCGCTGTCGGTGCTCAACGAGCGCGAGCGCCGCATCTTCGTGGCGCGCCGGCTCGCCGAGGAGCCGGTCACGCTGGAGGATTTGGCCGACGAGTTCGCGGTCTCGCGCGAACGCGTGCGCCAGATCGAGGTGCGCGCCTTCGAGAAGGTGCAAAAGGCGGTGAAGAACCGGGTGGCCGCGATGGAAACGCCGCCCGCGCTCCCGACTGCCACGATGCAGCCGTCGATGCACTGAACGGCGGAAGCCGAAAATTCAAACGACACCAACGGCGGCGCCTCGGCGCCGCCGTTTTGCTTTGCGGCCAGCGCATTTTCCGATCAGCTTGAATCACGGATTCCGTCATGGCCGGGCTTGTCACCGCAAGTCGGGTTTACCCGACTTGCGGCAATATTTGATTGCGAAACTCGGGCAAGCCCGAGTTTCGTGCCATCCACGTCTTTGTTCTGCTGGTGCATTAAGACGTGGATGCCCGCGACAAGCGCGGGCATGACGGAGCGTATGGTCCGAGTTGACCTGACTACGCTCTAGCGCGCCGGCTGCCGAATCCGTCGTCGGTCCAATCAAGACTCTTGACACCCATTTTTTTGACGATCGCGCCAAAATGGTGTAGGAGAAAATCCACAGTTGGAATTGCGCGCCGATCCCGGGCCTGCCCGAGGTCGGTTTTTTAATGCGCGCGTCGGCTAACCCGACCTGCGTGCCCGCAAGGGTCGGGCGTTTTGCATGAGGGCGGCGCATCGCCGCTGGTTCTTCCCGGGATAGGCTTCCCTGCAGATTCCCTGCTGTTTGCAGGGAATCCGCCCGAGCGGCGGGGGCGAGAGCCCCCACGTTCGACCTCGTCCTGAGGAGCGGCCGAAGGCCGCGCGTCTCGACTTGTCCGCCGTAGCCCGAAGGGCGAAGGCGGAAGGACGGGCCACGGGCGAGGATGCCAGTTGCCCATGGTTCGAGACGCGCGCTTGCGCGCGCTCCTCACCATGAGGTGTTCAAGTGGGAAGTCGTCCCTGTCGCTACTGCTTCCAGGCCGCGAAGGCGGTCGTGAAGGCGCGCTCGCCGGGGGTGCCTTTCTCGACCGCCAGGATGGCGCGGCGGCCGTCGTTGTAGACCACCGGCACGTCGAACCAGGGCCGCTCCTTGAGGAGCTGCAGATTGCGCTGCATTTCCGAATCGACCGCCGAGAGGCCGATCAGGAAGAAACCGTTGGTGACCTTGACGGCGAGGCCCGCCAGCGGCACGCCGCGGGTCTGCTCGGACTGCTTCATCAGCACGCCGGGGATGTTCTGGATGCCGCCATGGGGGAAATCCGCCGGCAGCGTGAACACGACCTCGACCGTGTGGCTCGCCGGCAGCGTCTTGTCGAGATTGCGCCGCAGCGACCATTTCATGGTCAGCTTGCGTTCGGGGATCTCGATATCGGCGCGCACCACCGTCTCGGGCGGCTGGCCGGCCGCCGCGGTCACGCTCTCGGTGCGCCAGACCGACGAGCCGACATAGCGTTTGCCGGCCGGATCGCTCGGGTCTTCCTCGTACAGCACGACGCGCTGCGCGACGTCGGCCGCGGCTTGCGGTCCCGGCGCCGGGGTGTCGTTCGCGCCGATCCGGTCGGTGATCTTCGGGCGCGCCGGCGTGGCGACGTTGGGGGCCGTGGGCGCGGCGGCGTTGCGCGACGCCGCCAGGCCGCGCACCGCGGCGACCATCGGCTGCCATTGCCACACCACGACGGCGGCGAGGCTCACCAGCCCGAGCGCGAAGGCCGCATAGATCATGAACCGTCCGCGCGGGCGCAGCGGCAGGGATTGGACGTCTTCCTCGTGGTCGGATGGCGCTTCGGCGCGGCCGCGTACCGCCATGCGGACGCCGTCATGCGGCATGCCGGACTCCGCATCGCCGCCGAAATCGGAAACCGGCCCGAAGTCGCGCGGCGAGAAATCGTGCCCGCGCATCGGCTCGATGCGGGACGGCATGTCGTAATCAGACGCCTCGCGCGAATTCGATGCGCGCGGATCGGCGTCGTGTGAATCCGTGTCGCGCCCCAGGGGCATACGCTCACGTGGCGCTAAATCTCGTGGCGCCGAATCGCGCGCTTTGTGGCCGTTTTCGCGCGGCGAGGGCTCACGCTTCGACACCGGGTCGCGCCCCGGGGGTGAGCGGCGTTCGCGCGTCCGCAGGCCTTCGGGCTCGAGGCGCGGCTCGATGCGCTCGAATTCGGCGCCCGGCGACGGCATGGCGTTGTAGACCTGCCGCGCCGTTCGGGCGCCCTCGGCGGTCGCCTGGCCGAGATTTTCCGCGTCCGCCACCACGTCGCGAAAGCCCTTCAGTCCCTCGTTGAAACGGGGCGAGGCGGGCGTTCTGGGCGGTCGGCGCAACTCGGCCGCCGTGCCCGACAACGACTCGTCCTTGGACTCGTCCTTGGATTCATCCTTGGGTTCGTCCCTGGCCCCCTCGTCGGAGTCCTCTTTGGCCTCTTTCCTGGGCTCCTTCCTCGACTCCTTCTTGGATTCCTCCTTGGACGGATGGAGCAACGCCTCGGCGAGCGCCTCCGGCACGGCGGTCGGCGTCGCGGGCCCGTTGTGGCGGCTCTCGGCCGGCGGCGCGGGCGCGCGCGGCTGCGCCGCCGGCTGACGCGCATCGTCGAGCTCGCCGGCGCGCCGGCGTTCCGGCGGCGGGTCGAAGCGCGACTTGCGCGCCGCCTCGGCCTCGGCCTTGCGGATCGCCTCCTCGAGGGCGAGGCGCTCGCGCGTGATATCCGACTCGTTGAGCGCCGGCGCCACGCCGCGCAACTGCGTCACCAGCGCGGTGCGGGCGCGCTCGTATAAGGCACGGCGGGCCTCGCCGGTGCTCTTGTCGAGACCGGCGATCGCTTTGGCGATCAGAGGATAATAGTCGGCCATCAGGTTTCGATGTTTCGCGGCTGTCGGACGCTAAACCGTTTCAGGAGTTTATGTCGAGATTCCGCTGTCACGCTTCGAACGGATTGCGCATGAGAATCGTGTCCTCCCGCTCCGGGCTGGTCGATAATAGGGCGACCGGGCAGCCGATCAACTCTTCGACCCGGCGCACGTATTTGATCGCCTGCGCGGGCAATTCGGCCCACGAGCGCGCCCGCGCGGTGCGCTCCTGCCAGCCCGCGATGGTCTCGTAGATCGGCTCGACTCGCGCCTGGGCGTGCTCGCCCGCCGGCAGATAGTCGATCTCGCGCCCGTCCAGGCGATAGCCGACGCACACCTTGATCTCGTCGAACCCGTCCAGGATATCGAGCTTGGTCAACGCCAACCCATGGATGCCGCTGGTGCGGACGGTTTGCCGCACCAGCACGGCGTCGAACCAGCCGCAGCGGCGCGGGCGCCCGGTGACGACGCCGAACTCGCGGCCGCGCTCGCCGAGCATGCGGCCGATCTCGTTGATCTGCTCGGTCGGGAACGGCCCCTCGCCGACCCGCGTCGTATAGGCCTTGCAGATGCCGAGCACATAGTCGAGCGCGCCCGGACCGAGGCCGGAGCCGGTGGCGGCCTGCGCGGCGACCGTATTTGAGGAGGTCACGTAGGGGTAGGTGCCGTGGTCCACGTCGAGCAGAGCCCCCTGGGCGCCCTCGAACAGGATACGCTTGCCTTCGCGGCGCTTGCGGTCGAGCAGCGACCATACCGAATCCATGAAGGGCAGGACGCGCGGCGCGACCCCGGCAAGCTCGTCATGCACCGTGGCGGCCGCAATCTCGTCGAGCCCGAGGCCGCGGCGCAGCGCATTGTGGTGGGCGAGCAGACGCTCGATCTTCGGCTTGAGTGCCGGGATGTCGGCGAGATCCATCAGCCGGATGGCGCGGCGGCCGACCTTGTCCTCATAGGCGGGCCCGATGCCGCGCCGCGTGGTGCCGATGCGGGTCGCCGCATTGGAGGATTCGCGCAACGCGTCGAGCTCCTGGTGCAGCGAGAGGATCAAGACCGCATTCTCGGCGATGCGCAGGCCCTCCGGCGTGACCTTCACGCCCTGGGCCGCGAGCCCGTCGATCTCCTTGCACAGCGCGCGCGGGTCGAGCACGACGCCGTTGCCGATGACCGACAGCTTGCCGGGACGCACCACGCCCGACGGCAGCAGCGAAAGCTTGTAGGTAACGCCGTTGATCACGAGGGTGTGGCCCGCATTATGGCCACCCTGGAAGCGCACCACGATATCGGCCTGCTCCGACAGCCAGTCGACGATCTTGCCCTTGCCTTCGTCGCCCCACTGCGATCCGACCACAACCACATTCGCCATGAAAGACCCTTCTGGCCCCACGAAAAACCAAGACAGATGAAGCACATAGACCGGAGCGTTGCGGGGATAAAGGATGCCGCCCCCCAACGCAAGGCAACATCCCGATTGGCCAAACCGCGCGACCGTCCGGGCCGGGATGGTATCCGATTCTAACCCCCTGAAAAGCCTGCCAATTCGATTTCCCTAAGGCGCGATGGGGGCGGAATGGGGGCGCGCCGGGGAAGCGAGTGGTACCGGCGAATAGGGAATAGCGAAGACGGGGTGGCGAGGCTAACTATTCGCCATTCGCTATTCGCCCACGCGCTGTTCGCCACTCGCACCTCTGTAGATCCACCCCATGACACCGGGCGCCCTCCGCCTGCGCGACCAGCCCTATGTGCTGCTTGCCCTCACGTCGCTGTTCTGGGCCGGCAATACGATCATCGGGCGCGCCGCGATCGATCTGGTGCCGCCCGCGAGCCTGACGTTTTTTCGCTGGGCCCTCGCCTTCCTGGTGGTGCTGCCGGTCGCCCTGCCCCAGCTGCGGCCCGACTGGCCGGTGATCCGGCGTCATCTCGGGGCGATCACCGGCCTCGCGCTCATCGGCACCACTGGCTACAACGTGATCGCCTATATGGCGCTGCATTACACGCAGGCGATCAACTCGCTGCTGCTGCAATCGGTCGCGCCGCTGTTCGTCGCACTATGGACCTTCGTGCTGTTTGCCGAGCGGCTCACCGCGATGCAGGCCGCCGGCATCATGGTGTCGATGACCGGGGCGCTGGTCATCGTCTGCCGCGGCGACATCGGCGTGCTCGCGCGCTTCGCCTTCAATATCGGCGACGTGATGATCCTGGTCGCGCTCGTCTTCTATGCGCTCTACACGGCGCTGCTGCGCAAGCGGCCGGCGATCCATCCGCTCTCCTTCCTGGCCGCCACGGTGGGGGCAAGCGCGCTCCTGGCGGCGCCGCTGATGGCGTGGGAGCTCGCGGCCGGCGCCACCATCGTGCTCGAGGCGCGTACGCTCGGCGCCTTCGCGTATGTGGCGGTGTTTCCGTCGGTGCTGGCTTATCTCTGCCTCAACCGCGGCATCGAGCTGATCGGCGCCAACCGTGCCGCGCCCTTCATCCACCTCATGCCGGTGTTCGGCTCGGTGCTCGCCATGGTGTTCCTGGGCGAGCGTCCGCAGCCTTTCCACGCCATCGGCTACGCGTTGGTGCTCGGCGGCGTCGCGCTCGCGGCGAGGAGGTAGGGGACCGCAGGCATTGCGCGACCTCTCCCCGCGTGCGGGGAGAGGTCGGAATCCGCGCCTTTCACGCGCGGGTTCCGGGTGAGGGGGCGCCTCCGCGAGTCTGAGTGCTCGGAAGCGCCCCCTCACCCCGACCCTCTCAGCCGAAGTCGGATATATCCGACTTCGGCCAACC
>DATBBS010000410.1:0-11508 GCA_036270895.1 Xanthobacteraceae bacterium | reverse complement strand
GAGGTCGACCGGACGCGGACGATCGACAGCTTCGTGCCGCCGGACCAGGATCGCAAGCTGCCGCTCATCCAAAAGGCCGCGGTGGCGCTCGGGGCCGCGCTCAATCGCGCGCCCCGGCCGGCGCCGAGCGACACCGAGAATATCGCGGCGCTGCGCAGCGGCGCCGAGGCGCTGCGCAAGGCCGCCGGCGACGGCAGCGGAGCCGGTGCGGATGCGGCGCGGCGCCTGGCGGGCAACCTCGTTTGGCTCGCGGATTCGGACGAAGCGCATCGCGCGGCGGTCTCCGCCGTCTTCACGACCCCACTGAAGGCCGACCTGAGCGACCTGCGGGAAGCCCTGCAGGCCGGCCGGATCAGCCGTGCGAGCCTTCCCAAGGAGCTCGTGCGCGATTGGGTCAGCCCGAACGGCAAGGCGCGCGCCGAGGCGACCCCGAAGGGCGACCCCAACGATGAGGACACGCTCCGGCGCTTCGCGCATGCCGTGTTGGCGGCGGAGCCGAACGCCACCGGTCAGGCGATCGCCACGCTCGAATGGGGCGACACCATCGTGAAGTCCTTCATCGAGGCCGCCGCGTGGTCGCTGATCTCGATCGCGCTGCTGCTGTGGATCGTGTTGCGCAGGCTAGGCGATGTGCTGCTCACCCTGGTGCCGTTGATGGTGGCGGCGGTGGCCACGCTGGCGATATGCGCCGTGACCGGTTTTGCGCTCAATTACGCCAACATCATCGCTTTGCCGGTCCTGCTCGGCGTCGGCGTCGCCTTCAAGATCTATTACATCCTGGCGTGGCGGAGCGGGCAGACCCATTTCCTGCAATCGGCGCTCACGCGCGCGGTCTTCTTCAGCGCGCTCCTCACCGCCACCGCCTTCGGCAGCTTGTGGCTGTCGCACCATCCGGGCACGTCGAGCATGGGCAAGCTCCTGGCCCTGTCGCTCGTCTGCACGCTGGTGTCGGCCGTTCTGTTCCAGCCCGCCCTGATGGGCGAGCCGCGCCACAAATCGGTGGACGCGCCACCCGACCCCAAGGGCCGGTCCCAGGACGGCCAGCACAACCTCACGCTCGGCCGGTCGGCGCACCGGTGGAATCGGCTTTCATAGCACATGATCGCATCGCGGTTTCGCCGCGGTCATTGTGCCATGATCTTGGCTTCCTCGATCACCTTGCCCCACAGGCGGGTCTCGTCCGCGATGAAGCGCGCGGCGTCGGCGGGGCTGCCGGGCATCGGCGCGAGCCGCAATTCCTCCAGCTTGCCGGTGAGATCGCGAAACGCCGCGGTCACGTCGGCGTTGATCTTGGTCGCGATGGCGGGCGGCGTGCCGGGCGGCGCCACCAGGGCGAACCAGGTGATCGAACGGAAGCCGGGCAGGCCGGATTCCGCGATGGTCGGAAGGTCCGGCACGGCGGCCGCGCGCTCGGTATCGGCCACCCCCAGGATGTTCACCTTGCCGCCGCGCCAGAACGGCACCGAGGTGGTGAGCGTGTCGAAGAACATGTCGATATGTCCCGCGATGACGTCGTTGAGCGCCGGCACCGCGCCGCGATAGGGCACATGCACCATCTGGATCCCGGCCAGCACCTCGAGCTGTCCGGCGCTCAGATGCGCGGTCGATCCGGCGCCCTGCGAGCCGTAGGTGAGCTTGCCCGGATTGGC
Source organism: Xanthobacteraceae bacterium (assembly GCA_036270895.1). GTDB lineage: Bacteria > Pseudomonadota > Alphaproteobacteria > Rhizobiales > Xanthobacteraceae > JAVDCA01. The sequence goes on along the minus strand of DATBBS010000410.1, from coordinate 9,859 downwards.
CTTGCCATAGGCGATCAGCTCCTTGATCGAACTCGCGGGGAGATCCTTGCGCACCACCAGCACGTTGGGCACCTTGGCGAGCAGCGCGACGGGCACGAACTGGCGCGGGTCGTAGCCGAGCTCGCGATAGAGCAGATGATTGATCGAGACGGGCGACGGCGGGCTCACCATCAGGGTGTAGCCGTCGGGCGCGGCGCGCGCGACATGCTCGGCGCCCACATTCATGGCGCCGCCGCTGACATTCTCGACGATGACCGGCTGCGGCCACGCCTTGCCGAGCTTGTCGGCAAGCAGGCGCGCGAGCGTGTCGGTGGTCGAGCCGCCCGCCGCCGGCACCACCAGCCTGACGGTGCGCGACGGGAAGACGTCCTGCGCGCGGGCGCGATCCGCCGGCCAGACGCCGCCGACGGCAAGCAGGGCGATCGAGGCCAGGCCACAGAGCGGTCGCATCGTTTTCTCCCGCAAATTTCTTTGTGCGATCCTATCGCCGCCCCGGCCGCGTTGTCACGCCGACGGGACGCGCGTTGAGGCAGGCGCGACAATTCGCTTTTTCTGACGCGCCGGCGGTCGATCGCCGCGACGGCCAGGAAGGAGGCGAGCATGGCCTGCGATCTGGATCACTTGCCGCGTTTCCGCTTTCATCCGCAGCGCGACAAGATTGTGATGCGTTATGTTTGCAGGACTTTTGAAGGAGAGGTTGGTCGCCGCGATCGACAAGGCCGCGCGCTGAAGGCGCACGGCGACTTGACGGCGCGACCGTCATGACGCGTGATCGTCGCCCGCGGCCCGCACGTTCTCCGGGTGGCGACAGGCCATACCGGATACCGCAGGCCGGGGACGATCACCCCGTGGTCACGTTGATGGCTTATCGCCGATGGTAGTAGCGTGCGTAGCCATACCGTCCATAGCCGCCATAACTGGCGTAGGCACCATAAGCCGACCCGTAATATCCGCTGCTGGCGCCCCAGCTCTGCGCATAACCTTGCGCCTCATCGCTGCCTTGAGGGCCCGCCTGCGCACCCGCCATGGGAAGCGAAATAGCGGTTGTGAGCACGGCGATTCTTAGGATCGTTCGCATGGAAACTCTCCTATTCGCTTGCCCGTGCTTGCGCTCCAGCTTTAATCGAAGTCCGCCGCTCGTCATTGATCAAGATCAAATCGGCGCGTTCGCGAGAACGGCAAAACATCGACGGGCTGATCATCGGGGCGTCGCGCAGCTCCCTTGCCGGCATTGCCAGGCCCCATGATGCGCTAGTCGGCTGAGCCGTAATCCTTGCCCGCGGCTTCCGCCGTCACATAGCCCTCCGCAACATCCCGCTCCAGCGCCGCCCGGTCGCGCCGATGCGGATCGCCAAAGCCGCCGCCGGCCGCGCTCTGCAGGGAGAAGCGCTCGCCGGCTTTCATCTCGTAGCGGCCGGAGGCGCGCGTGTCGTGTTCCTCGGGCGTGCCGAGCCGCACCACGAAACGGCTGCGGCCGCCGGCGCGCCCGCCACCCACGCCTTGCGGCGGAAAGCGCGTCTTGTCGAAGCGGCGGATCACGGTGGCGTCGCCCAAAAGCTCGTAGTCGCGCCGCAGGCTCAGGCCCCCGCGCCACTGCCCGGCGCCGCCCGAATCCTGCACCAGGTCGAAGCGCGTGACCCGGCAGGGGTACTCAGATTCCAGGATCTCGATCGGCGTGATGTGCAGGTTGCTCAGATGCGTCGCGGTCGCCGACGCGCCGTCATGGCCCATGCCGCCCCCATAGGCCGAGCCCATGATCTCGTATTGCATCGTCGACTGCCCCGGCCGCGCCTGTGCGTAGGCGATACTGAGAGCGCTCGAGGAGCCCGCATGCGCGGTCGCGCGGTCGGGGTGAAAAGTCGCGAGCGCTTCCAGGATCACGTCGACCAGCTTGAGGTTCACCATCTGGTAATTCGAAACCGGGGCAGGGGCTTCCGCATTGGTGATGGTGCGCGGCGCGAAGATCAGCCGCACCACGTCGCGCATGCCGTCGTTGAAGGCGAGTTTTGGCCCGAGGCAGCCGATCAGGGCATAGAACACGCAGGCCTCGACCATCGAGGGCCGCAGGTTGACCGGTCCACGCGCCTGCGGATCGCTGGCGGAAAAGTCGAACGTCGCGAGGCCGTCGCCAATCGTGATCTTCACCGCCAGCTTGATCGGCTGGTCGACGGTGACGCCGTCGCTGTCGAGCAGCCCTTCCGCATAGGCCTCGCCCGGCTCGAGCCTGGTGACGGCAGCGCGCAGCTCCTGCGCCGCGCCCTCGAGGATCGCCGCGAAGGCCTCCGTCACAATGCCGGCCCCGAAGCGGGCGCAGAACTCCTTCACCCGCGTGGCGCCCATCTGGGTCACCGCGATCTGCGCCTGCATGTCGCCGCGCACCAGCGCGGGCTGCCGGCTGTTGGTGAGGATCAGGCGCTCGATGTCGGGCAGCGGCCGGCCCGCGTCCACGATCTTGATCGGGGGAATGAGCAGGCCCTCGTGATAGAGCTCGGTCGCATTGGCGGAGGTCGAGCCCGCGACCGTGCCGCCGACATCCGCCTTATGGGCGATCGACCCCGCGAAGGCCACGATCACGCCGTCGGCGAAGACCGGTGCCACGAAAGCCATGTCGGAGACATGCGGCAGGCCGCCCTCGTAGGGATGGTTGGACACGAAGACGTCCCCCTCCCGAATGTCGCCGCCATGGACCTCGAGGATGCGGCCCACCAGATGGCGGTAGACCGGCGCGTGGAAGAACATCGGCGGCGCCACGATCAGCCGGCCAGTGCGATCGACGATCACGCAGCTGAAGTCGCGGGACTCGCGGATGATGGTGGAATAGCCCGAACGATAGAAATGATAATGCATCTCGTCGACCAGGCTGGCTATCTTGTTGCGCAGGATCTGGATCGTGATCGCGTCCATGGGTCACCCGGGGCGCTTGTGCAAAACAAGATTGCGCCGGCGGTCGACCTGCGCGCGCCAGCCGGGCGGGATCACCGTGGTGGCGTCGAACTGCTCGACGATGGCGGGGCCATCGATGGTCGCGCCGATATCGAGCGGGTCGCGCTCGAACACCGCGGCCTCCCGGGTCGTCGCGCCGTCGAGATGAATCTTGCGCCGGCCTTTCGGTTCGGGCGGACGCGGTGAGGCCGACGCGGGCTCGTCGCGCGGCTCGTATTTCGGCACGGCGACGCGCAGGCGCAGCCGATAGCTCACCACCTCGACCGGGCGTTCCTTGGCGGCGTGGCCATGAAGCTGCGCATGGCGCTCGTCGAAGCGCTCGCGCGCGGCGGAAAGCGACGGCAGGCCGTCGGTGATCAGTCCGTCGAGCGGCGTTCGCAGCTCATAACCCTGGCCGGTATAGCGCAGGTCGAGCTCGCGCACGAAACGGGCCTGCGCCGGATCGAGGCCCTCGGTCGCCATCTCGTGGCGCGCCTTGGTCTCGAGGGCGCGAAAGATCGCCTCGGCATGCGCGGGCGTGACGTCGTCGAGCGGCTTCAATTCGGAGCGGATATAGTCGTGCACCACGTCGGTGCATAAGAGGCCGAGCGCCGAGAAGGCGCCGGGGCGCGGCGGAACCAGGATCCGGCCCATGCCGAGCTCGTCGGCGACCGCGGCGGCGTGCACCGCGCCGGCGCCGCCGAAGGGAAGCAGCGTGAAGGCGGTGAGATCGACCCCGCGCTTGGCCGCGAACACGCGGATCTCGTCCGCCATCCGCATGTCGACGATGCGGCGGATGCCGGCGGCGGCATCGTGCAGGCTCATCTTGAGCGGATCGGCAATGTGGATCCGCAGCGCCTCGGCGGCGGCAGCGGCATCGAGCGCCTGGGCGCCGCCCAGGAAGTAGTCCGGATTGAGGTAGCCGCACACGACATCGGCATCGGTCACGGTCGGCCGCGTCCCGCCGCGCCCGTAGCAGGCAGGGCCCGGGTCGGCGCCGGCGCTGTGCGGCCCGATCGTGAGGAAGCCGCCGCCGTCGAGCCAGGCGATCGAGCCGCCGCCCGCAGAGATCGTGGTCATGTCGAGCGCCGGCACGTCGATCTGGCGGCGCGCGATCACGCCCTCGGTGACCTCGAGCGGCACGCCGCCTTCGATGAAGGCGATGTCGGCGCTGGTGCCGCCCATGTCGAGGGTCACCAGGCCGCAGCCGGAGTCGCGTTCCGCGTCGCGTTCCGCGAGATGCGCGCTCGCCTGCGCGCCCGCGGCCGGACCGGACAGGAGCGTATGCACGGTGCGTCCGCCCGCGATCGCGGCACTGAACGGCATCACGCCGCCGTTCGACTGCATGAGGAAGCGCTGCTGCGTGCCGACGCCGGCCTCATCGAGGCCTTGGTTGAGATGATCGATGTAACGGATCATCACCGGCTCGAGATAGGCGTTGATCAGCGTGGTGGAGAACCGCGGCCATTCGCGCAGGCGCGGCAGCACCTCGCTCGATAGCGACACATGCGCGTCGGGATGCTCCTCCAGGATCAGCCGGCGCGTCTCCGTTTCGTGCGCCGGATTGGCGAAGCCGAACAGGTAGCAGACCGCGATCGACTGCACGCCCGCCGCCTTGAGGTCGCGCGCCGCCGCGCGCACCGCCGCGGGGTCGAGCGGCATGAGCACGTTGCCCTGGTGGTCGGAGCGCTCGGGGATTTCGCGGGTCAGGCTCTGCGGCGCGATCGGCGCCGGCTTGGCATAGAAATAGTCGAACAGGTTGCCGTCGCGCGCCTGGCCCTGGATCTCCTGCACGGCGCGAAAACCCTTGGTGATGAGCAGGCCCACTTTGGCGCCGCGCATCTCGAGCAGCGCATTGGTGGTGATGGTGGTGCCATGGGCGAAGAACTCGATTGTCCCGGGCGCCACGCCGCGCGCGATGAATCGCGCGACGCCGTTGAGCACGCCGAGCGCCGGGTTCTTCGGCGTGCTCGCCACTTTCTCGACCATGAGCTCGCCGCTCGCCGCGTCGAGCAGCACGAGGTCGGTATGGGTGCCGCCGACGTCGACGCCGAGCCGGAAGCGCGGGCTGAAGCTCATGGACTTACTCGATCGAAACGGTACCTGATCGCCTGGTCATCCCGCCGGACGCGTCTCTCGGGTGGCGGCCGCGTCGCCGACCAGGATCGCCGACACGCCGCCGTCGACGAACAGCATGTCGCCGACGATGAAGTCGGAGTCGTCGGAAACGAGAAAGAGCACGGCGCGCGCCATGTCGAGCGGCACGCCGTTGCGGCCGCGCAGATTGACCACAGGGCGGGTCGGATCGAACTCGTCCTTGCCGACCGGCGAGCCGATCTTGTTCGGCACCACGCCGTTGACGCGGATATTGTGCGGCGCGAGCTGCACCGCCATGGCGCGCGTGAGATTGGCGACGCCGCCCTTGGCGGCCGCATAGGCGACCGCGCGCGAGCGGCCGAAGAAGCCCGAGGTCGAGCCGACATTGACGATCTTGCCGCCGCGCTTGCCGGCCACCATCGCGCGTGCCGCATGCTGGCTCATCAGGAAGGGTCCGGTCAGGGTCACGGCGAGGACCTTGTCCCACTGGTCTTTGGTGATCTCCAGGATGTTCTGGTTGTCGGAGATCGCCGCATTGTTGACCAGAATGTCGACGCGGCCCCATTTCGCCACCACGTCCGTCACGAGTGTCGCGACGTCGGGTTCGGACGAGATGTCGGCCACGAAGCCCGCGGCCTCGCCGCCCGCTTTGACGATCTCGCGCGCCACCTTGTGGCCGCGCCCCGCATCCATGTCCACCACCGCGACCTTGGCGCCGTTCTGGGCCAGGATCTTCGAAATCTCCTCGCCGATATTGCGGCCGGCGCCGGTGACGATGGCGACCTGATCCTCGAGCTTCATGTGGATGTCCTGGTTACTGTGAGACAGGCTTATTTCCGCAGCTTGGCAATGGCAAGGCCGCGCGCGGCCTACTATACGTCTGTCCCGGCCTCATGGTGAGGAGCGTCGCGAAGCGACGCGTCTCGAACCATGCGGCCGGCCGAGCTACTGGCACGCTGTCGGCCGCCATCCTTCGAGACGCCCGCCTTCGCTGCGCTAAGGCGGGCTCCTCAGGATGAGGCAGAGCAAGTGCGAAAAAGCGGCGACGAGAAAGCAAGGTTGGCACGGAATGGCGCGTTATCGGGTCACGGTCGACACGGGAGGGACGTTTTCGGACTTCGTCTATCTCAACGAGGAGACCGGCGCGGTCTCCATCGCAAAAGTTGCGTCGACGCCGGATGATCCCTCGCGCGCGATCATCGAAGGAGTCGAAGGGCTGCTGGCCCAAGGGGTGGCGCCCGAGAGCGTCGGGTTCTTCTGCCACGGCACCACGGTCGGCACCAATGCGCTCCTGGAACACAAGGGGGCCCGTACCGGCCTCCTGGTCACGCAAGGCTTTCGCGCCATCTATCCGGTGGGCGAGCAGTCGCGGCCCTATGGACCGGCGATCTTTGACGTCATGTTCGACAAGCCGGCCATGCTGGTGCCGCAAAGCCTGACCGGCGAGGTCCGGGAGCGGGTCGATTTTCGCGGCGACGTGCTGTGCGCGCTCGACGAGGCAGCGTTGCGCGACACCCTCCGGGCGCTCAAACGCGAGGGCATCCTTTCGATCGCGGTCTGCCTGCTGTTCTCGTTTCTTCACCCCGAGCACGAGACGCGGGTGCGCGAGATCATTGCGGAAGAAATTCCGGGCTGCAGCGTGTCGCTCTCCTGCGAGGTGCTGCCGCAGATCCGCGAATATTTCCGGCTCAGCACCACGGTGATCAACGCCTACCTGCAACCGATCCTGGCGCGCTACATCGCGCAGCTCGAGGCGCGCCTCGCGGCGGCGCGCATCACGACGCGGCAGACATACATCATGCAGTCGAACGGCGGCATGTCGACCTTCGCGGCCGCCGCCCGCCGGGCGGTGACGACGGTGCTGTCCGGGCCGGCCGGCGGCGTCACTGCGGGCACGGCGGCGTGCCGCATGACCGGATACCCCAATATCATCACCTTCGACATGGGCGGCACCTCCTGCGACGTTGCGCTCATCCGCGACGGCGAGCCCTTCGTGTCGAGCCGCGGCAAGATCGAAGGACGCGACGTCGCGGTGCCGATGATGGACATCAATACGGTGAGCGCCGGCGGCGGCACCATCGCGCGGGTCGACCGGTTCGGCGCGCTGACGGTCGGGCCGGAAAGCGCGGGCGCGGTGCCGGGTCCGGCCTGCTATGGCCGTGGCGGCGAGCAGCCCACCATCACCGACTGCAACCTGCTGCTCGGGCTGCTCAGTCCCGACAATTTCCTCGGCGGGCGGATGCGGCTCGACGAGGCCGCGGCCCGGACCGCGATCGAGAGCAGGATCGCGCAGCCCTTGGGAATGGACCCGACGGCAAGCGCCGAAGGGGTCATTCGCATCATCGACACCAAGATGGCGGAGGCCATCAAGGCGATCTCGACCATGCGCGGCCACGACCTGCGCGATTTCATGCTGCTCGCATTCGGGGGTGCCGGGCCGGTGCATGCCGCCCGCATCGCGCGCGATCTCGGCATGGCGGGCGTGATCGTGCCGCTCTATCCGGGCGTCTTCTCGGCGATCGGGCTCATGATGTCCGACGTGAAGCATGATTACATCCGCTCGAAGATGAACCTGATCGACACGCTTCGCTCGGGCGACCTGGATGACATGTTCGGACGGCTGTCGGAGCAGGCGCTCGCCGATCTGCGGGCGGACGGATTCGACGACGCGCAGATCGCCATCGAGCACGCGGTCGACATGCGCTATGCGGGGCAGGGCTACGAGATCACGATCCCCTGCGAGGGGTCCGCCCGAGACGATGACGGCGGCGATTTGGGCCGGCTGCGTGCGAACTTCGATGCCCGGCACCGCGCCATGTTCGGGCACAGCGCGCCGGAGGAGCCGGTGGAGATCGTGTCCTATCGGGTGCGCGGCATCGGCAAGGTGCCGCCGGTCGAGATGCCGCGCTTCGGGCGCGCCGGCACGAGCCTCACCGAGGCCCGCCGGGCGACGCGACGCGTGCGCTTCGACGGCAAGACCATCGATTGCCCGGTCTATTGGCGCGACAAGCTCGACGTCGGCCTGAGCCTCAAAGGCCCCGCCGTGCTGGACCAACTCGATTGCACCACGGTGATCTGCCCAGGCCAGGTCGCGCGCGTCGACGAATGGAAGAATTTGATCGTGACGCAGGAGGCAGGATGATGCGCTGGAGTCATCGCAGCTTGCCACGCGCGCAAGCGGGCTCCCTCCCCCCTTGTGGGGGAGGGTTGGGGAGTGGGGTGCCCCACGCGCATTCGCAAGCGGCTACCCCCCACCCTGTCCCTCCCCCACAAAGGGGGAGGGAACGCAGGAGCCGCCGAGTCGGAGCGAGTGGACATTATCCCCATGCACATTGACGCGGTCGATCTCGAGGTCGTCAAGGCGAGCCTCTCCGGCATCGTGCAGGAGATGCAGAATTCGCTGTTCCGCACCGGCTTCTCGACCATCGTGCGCGAGTCGCAGGACGCTTCCTGCGCCTTGATGAACCCGTATGGCGACGTGGTGGCGCAACATGTGGTGCTGCCGCTGCATATCGGCGCCTTTCCGGCCTGCTGCGGCGCCGTGCTGAAGGAATTCGGCGGCACCTTCGCGGAGGGCGACGCATTTCTGATCAACGACCCCTATGCGGGCGGCAGCCCGCACGCGCCCGATATCGCGGTCATCACCCCGGTGATCCATGGCGGCCGGCTCATCGGGTTCTGCGGCAGCATCGCGCATAAGAGCGATATCGGCGGCCCGGTGCCGGGAAGCTGCTCCGGCCAAGCGCGCGAGGTCTTCAACGAGGGCCTGCAGCTCCCGGCGGTGCGCTATCAGTCCGCCCACGCGCCGAACCGGGACCTCGAGCGCATCATCGCGTCCAACAGCCGCACGCCCGAGCTGGTGCTCGGCGATATTCGCGGCCAGCTCGGCGCCGACCGGCTGGGCGAGCGGCGTCTCGCCGATCTGATCGGCAAATTCGGCGAGGAGAAGATCCTTGCCTGCTTCGATCGGCTGCTCGCGGCCTCCGAGCAGCACGTGCGCGCGGCGATCGCCGAATGGCCGGACGGCCGTTTCGAGGCCGAACGCTTCATCGACGATGATGGCATCGAGCTCGACAAGCCGGTCCGCGTGCATGTGGCGGTGGAGAAACGCGCCGACGCGATCCATTTCGATTTCGCCAAGTCCGCCGATCAGACCCGCGGTCCGGCCAACATCCGCCCGCCGCTTGTGCAGGCCGCCATCGCCTATTGCCTGATCTCCATGATCGATCCAAGGATGTATGTGAGCAGCGGCTTGCTGCGCGCTTTCACGCTCGCTACCCCGGAGGGGAGCGTCGTCAACCCGCGCTATCCGGCGCCGGTCAACACCTATAACCCCACCATCCATGCGGTGGTCGATGCGATCTTCGAGGCGCTGAGCCACGTGATACCCGGCCGCGTGCGCGCCGACGGCAGCGGCAGCCGCTCGATCATCATCGGCGGACGCAGCACCTATACGGGCAAGGGCTATGTGCAATATGAGATCGTGGGCGGCGGCGCCGGCGCGCGCGCGAGCCGCGACGGCGCCTCCGGCACGACCGTCAACCAGACCAACGCCAAGATCGCAGCCGTCGAGATCATCGAGAGCGAATTCCCGACCCGGGTGCTGCGCTTCGAGCTGATCCGGGATTCCGGCGGCGCCGGCGAGTTCCGCGGCGGCCTGGGCATCCGGCGCGAGTATCTCAATCTGGCGGAGGCCCGCTTCTCCATCCGCTCGGCCAAGCACGTGATCGCACCCAACGGGTTTGCGGGCGGCGCGGACGGGCGCACCGGCGACATCTGGATCAATCCCGACACCGACAAGGCGAGGCGGCTGCCGACCCGCTATGCGGACTATCCGCTG
>DATBBS010000409.1:0-15047 GCA_036270895.1 Xanthobacteraceae bacterium | reverse complement strand
AATCAACATGCCGAACAGGAAGGACAGTCCCGCCGCCTGCATGAGCACCCGCACGCCGTCGCGCTGGGCGACGTGTCCCATCTCGTGGGCGATGGCGCCGGCCAGCTCGTCGGGATTGTTCGCCTTGGCCACGAGACCCTGGAACACGTAGACGCGCCCGCCCGGAAGCGCAATGGCATTCGCTTCCGGCCGGCGAATCACGGCGGCGCTGAGGCTGAACGGCAGGGCGGCGGCTGCCTCCAATTCATGCACGAGCTTGTCGAATGCAACGCGGCCGGCTTGCGCCTCAGTTCCACATTCGAACGGACGGTCGCGTGTGCGGGGGGCGAGCACCATGCGCACCTGCTGATCCACGCTTGCGCCCAGGCGCTGCTCCAATCGGATCGGAACGAGCGGCGTCAGGCGCGACACGATGGCCGGCACGCCGAAGATCGCCACCAGCACCGCCGACAGCAGGGCCGCAAAACTCCAGCCGACGACCTTGAGGCGACTGCGGCGGTCGACCTCGCCGACGCGCCTGACCGCGCCGGCGCGCGCGTCGAACGCCGCCGCGAGCTCGCTGTCGCGGATCTCGAGGCGGGCGGCGCCGGAGCTCCTGGGGCGGCCGAGGCGCAAAACGCCCGCGGGGGCGGAGAAGACCCCGAGCTCCGCATAGGACCATTCCGCCAGCAGGTCGCCGGAAGGCGATCGGATCTGCAACGACTGCGCGCCGAGCTCGGCCGTCGCCACCACCCGGGCGCTGGTGCGGCCGTCGAAATACCAGGCGGGGCCGGAGCTTCTCATCGCTCAGAGATATCCCGGCATGGCGCGGAATCAAATGCCGCCGGCGCCGAGCGCATCCGCGAGTCCCTCGCCGACCGCGGAGCTCGGCCGTGTATCGTCCGCGCGTACGTGCTCCATCGCATCGAAGCCCGCGAGCTCCACCGAATCGACGGCCATGCGCCAGACGCCGAACTTGATGGTCCGCTGATAGATGACCCAGAGGCCGACCGCGAAGGAAAAATACAGGCAGATCACGAGAATGGCGCCCATGATCTCTTTGGCCTCCTTGGTGACGGTCACGCCGAGGCTGAGCAGGGCCGCGAGCGCGCCGACCACGAGGGACACCACGATCAGCAGCAACAGTGCATAAAGAAAGCAACGCAAATAGGCGCCGAAGACCTGGCGCTTCTTCAGCGTTGTCGCGACCACGACCGGACCGAAGCGCAGGCCGGCAAGCCACCATCGCATGATGATGCCTTGCAGGATCGCGTAGACGACAGCAGCGACGACGAACAGGCTGAGGCCGAGACCGGCGACGATCGAAATGGCCATCACGCTGGCTGGGTCCATGCTGTCCGCCTGCGTGGCGCGGCCAATCGCTCCCAACTTGACGACCTGGAGGGCGCCGACATACGCCACCACAAGGGCGATCATCATCAGCCACAGCCCGATGCCGCGGAGGAACAGCCGCGTTCCGCTGCCGGCGAACTTGCCCTGCCACTCGCCGTAATGGGTGTGCGCGACCTTGTAGCGTTGGAGGCTCGCCTGCGCCCACGGATAGGCAAGACCCAGCGTGATTCCGATCGCGATCCACCACAAGAGGGCGCGCTGCGCGTAGGAAAAGGCCGATCCGCTCTGGTGAAAGCGCAAGCCGCGAAACACGGTGCGGGTCAGGCGATAGCGGCGGGCGCGGAAATAGGCGTATTGGCCGAACACGGCCAGGAACACGAAAGCAGCAGCGCTGGAGAGCCGGCTTACCAGGCCGAGCTCGAGCGTCCCGAAGAACAACAACACATAGAAGGGCACCAGCAACGCGATCGCGATCAGGAAACCGAGAAAGAGCTCGATCGCGGTCCCGGTGTATTCGAGGCTGTCGCCCGCGATTTCGGTATTGGCCCACAGGAAGCGGCGCGCATCGGTGGTGAGCCAGAACCGATAGATGCCGAGCGTCACCACCTGCAACAGGGCGCCGCGGATCATCAGATTGCGAAACGTCCGCGGGTCGCCCGTGAAACGCGCCTTCGCGAGGCTGGCCGGCGCCTCCACGACCGGGAATTCAGATGACGCGATCTCGCTCACGTTCGCCCCCCATCGACGATCACTGTCGGTATTTTGCGCCGGGCCGGCCGTTGCAATCAATGGGTGTGTGGCGTCGTCACTATGAGGCCGCCGCGCTCGGCAGCACGTAATCCTTCATCTGCTCGCGCAACGCCGTCTTGAGGATCTTTCCCGTGGCGGTGTGGGGGATTTCCGGCACGAACACCACGTCGTCGGGCATCCACCAGTTGGCGATCTTGTCCCGCATGAAGCCGAGGATCTCCTCGCGGGTCGCGCCCTTGCCCTGCTTCAAGACGACGACGAGCAGCGGACGCTCGTCCCATTTGGGATGCTTGACGCCGATCACCGCGGCCTCGGCGACGGCGGTGTGGCCGATTGCGAGGTTTTCCAGTTCGATCGAGGAGATCCATTCGCCACCCGACTTGATCACGTCCTTGGCGCGATCGGTGATCTGCATGTAGCCGTGCGGGTCCATGGTGGCGACGTCGCCGGTGTCGAAGAATCCGTCGGCATCGAGCACCCGGCCGCCTTCCCCCTTGAAATAGGACTTGGCGACCGCGGGCCCGCGCACCTTGAGGCGGCCGAAGGTCTTGCCGTCCCATGGCAGCTCGCGCCCGGAGTCGTCGGTGATTTTCATCTCGACCGTGAAGGGCGGATGTCCCTGCTTTTGCTGGATGTCGAGGCGCGCGTCTCCGCTGAGGCCGGCATATTCGGGGATCAGCGTGCAGGCGCTGCCGAGCGGGCTCATCTCGGTCATGCCCCAGGCGTGGATCACCTGGACCCCGTAGGTGTCCTGGAACGTCTGGGTCATGGCGCGCGGGCTCGCCGAGCCGCCGATCACCACCCGCTTGAGGAAGGGCAGCTTGCCGCCCGTCCGCTCGAGATGCTGCAGCAGCGCCAGCCACACGGTCGGGACTCCGGCCGTGCAGGTCACCTTGTGGGCGTTCAAGAGCTCGTGGATCGACGGGCCGTCGAGCTTCATGCCGGGCAGGACCAGGGTCACGCCCGCGATCGGCGCCGCGAAGGCGAGCGACCATCCGTTGGCGTGAAACAAGGGAACCACGGGCAGCACCACGTCGGTCGATGACAGGCCGAGAACGGAGGCGCTGCTGTGCGCCAGGGCGTGCAGCACGTTCGAGCGGTGCGAGTAGAGAACACCTTTCGGATTTCCGGTGGTGCCCGACGTGTAGCACATGCCCGCCGCCGTGTTCTCGTCGAACTGCGCCCAGGCGAAATCGCCGTCGGCCTCGGCGATCCATTGCTCATAAGGAATCGCGTTCTTGAGCGAGGTTTCCGGCATATGGGCGGCGTCGGTGTAGATGACGTAGCGCTCGATCGTCGGAAGCTGCGGGCTGAGCTTTTCCAGCAGCGGCACGAAAGTGAGGTCCGCCATCATCACGCGGTCCTCGGCGTGATTGATGATCCAGGCGATCTGGTCCGGGAAGAGACGCGGATTGACCGTATGGTAGACCGCCCCGATTCCGACGATGCCGTACCAGGATTCGAGATGCCGCCAGGTGTTCCAGGCGAGCGTCGCCACCCGGTCGCCCGGCTCGATGCCGTCGCGGGCGAGGCGCTGGGCGACCTTCTTGGCGCGTCCGCGGATATCCGCATAGGTGGTCGTGTGGATGGGTCCTTCGATCGAACGCGAGATGACGTGCCGCCCGCCATGATAGGTCGCCGCATGATCGATGATGCGATGAAGCAGCAGAGGCCAATCCTGCATCAGCCCGAGCATCTCGTCCCCTCCGTCGGCATTTCCTTGGGCCACGAAACCGCCATGGCCGGTCCCGAGGTTATCGCCCCGCCGGCCGGGCGCAACCGTCCCGATGGCTACGGGCCGATCTCGATATGGGTTCAGCCGAAGCGCGCCAGCCCGAACCGCGAGATGTCGCGGGGTGTCGCCCCGGTGGTGACGAGGTCAGCCAGGATTTCTCCGATCACAGGCGCGAATTTGAAGCCATGGCCGGAGCAGGGCGAGGCGACGATGATGTCGGGGCTCCCGGGGAGGCGATCGAGGATGAAGTCGCCGTCGGGCGCCATGGTGTAGAGGCAGGTCTGCGCATCGAGCAGCCTGCCATTGGCGGCCGGCAGGTGGGCGGCGAGCGCGGCGCGCAGCAGCGCTTCGTCCGCGCCGCCTATCGGGCGGGCGGGCACCGCGGGATCGACCGCCTCTTCTTGGTGGTGATGCTTGGCGAATTTGATGCCCGGCTTGCGGCCGGCCGGGAAGCCGTAAAAAATCCCTTCGCGGTTCTCGATCATGAAAACCGGGCAGCGCTCGCGCCCGAACAGCGCCGCGTCGGTCGGCTCGAACCAGCCGAGCACCTGGCGGGTCACCCGCAGCGGAACCGGAAAATCGGGCAGCAGCTTCCTCACCCAGGGTCCGGCCGCCACGATTGCCTGCCCGGCCTCGATGAGGCCGGTGTCGGTGATGATGCGCACGCCGCCGGACCTGGGCTCGAGTGCGCGCACGGTTTCCCTGATCCGCACCTCGGCCCCGGCGGCCTTCGCGAGCGCGATCTGGACCCGGATGGCGGGCTCCGCCGCCAGGATTCCGCCCTCGGGCTGGAACACGCCGACGAAGCCGGACGGCACCTGCAGCGCGGGAAATCGGCGCATGACGTCGGCGGCGTCGAGCACCTCATGCGGCAATGCGTGCGTGCGCGCAGATCGCAGCGTGCCCGCGACGAGCGCGCCATCGGGCACACCGAGCTCGATGATGCCGGTAATTTGCAGGAGCGACTCACCGGACCTTTGCTCGAGCGCGCGCCACAGCGGATAGGCGGCGCGCACCAGTGGCACGTAGGACGGATGCTCGAAATAGCCGAGCCGGATGATGCGGGTGTCGCCGTGGGAGGAGCCGCGGTCATGGCCGGGCGCGAACTGTTCGATGCCGACAATCCGCTGGCCGCGGCTGGCCAGATGATGCAACGCGGCGCTCCCCATGGCGCCGAGTCCGATGACCGCTACGTCCACCGCCGGCATCTGGTTCCGTCGCCCTCCTGTTTTCCACGCTATCACGATCCGCGCGGCGGCCGCGCCCGCAGAAAACCGCATTTGTGCCCGACCGGTGGCAACCATGGCAACGATGCGTTTTCCCCTCACAATCAGTCTGCTGGTGGCCGCCATGGGTGTTGCGGCGGCGCAGAACATCCCGCTGCCGCGCCCGCGGCCGGCCGAGCTTGCGCCGCCGGCCGAAGCCCCGGCGACCGCCGAGGAGCCGTCCGCGTGCCAGGTGCGGTTGTCGGCTGACCGCGCGATTTTCCACCCCTTGCCGCCGCTCGTGGGGCCGGGCGGATGCGGCGCGACCGACGTGGTGCAGCTCGACGCCGTGGTGATGCCGAATCGGGACCGGGTGTTGCTTATGCCGGCGCCGACGCTTCGCTGCAGCATGGCCGAAGCGGTCGCCGATTGGGTACGCGATGAGGTCGGAGCCGCGGCCGCGGACTTGGGCGCGCCGCTCAAATCCATCGAGAACTTCGATTCCTATGATTGCCGCGGTCGAAACCGGGTCGTCGGGGCGAAGTTGAGCGAGCACGGCAAAGCCAACGCGCTCGACGTGCGATCGGTGAAGCTCGCCAACGGCAAGGATTTCCGCCTCACCGAACCGGCCGTGCCGCGCGAGTTCCGCGAACGGATGCGCCAGACCGCCTGTGCACGCTTCAAGACCGTGCTCGGCCCGGGCTCCGACGGGTATCACGAGGACCACGTCCACCTGGATCTGGCCGAACGCCACAACGACTACCGGATGTGCCAATGGGATGTCCGCGAGCCCGGCCAAGCCGTCGACATCCCCCTGCCGCGGCCGCGCCCTTTCGAGGCGGCCGCCGGCGACCAAAAGCCTTGACGACACCACGTGGTGCCGAAGGCTAGAATGCGCCGTCCGGCCCCCATGGTCGAGATTCTTTTCGCGGATCAGATCTCATGACGATTCTCAGCAACCTCGCTATGCGCGACATCGAAACCCTCGCGCATCCCAACACCAATCTCGCGACGCTGCGCGACACTGGCCCGCTGGTGCTGGAGCACGGCAAAGGCGTGTTCGTCTATGACAGCGACGGCAAATCCTATCTGGAGGGAATGGCGGGACTCTGGTGCACGGCGCTCGGCTACGGCAACGAGGAGCTGGCCGAGACCGCGGCCGCCCAGATGAAGAGACTCCCCTTCAGCCATCTCTACAATGGCAAGAGCCACGACCTGGCGATCGAGCTGGCCGAGAAGCTCAAGGAAATGGCGCCGGTCCCGATCTCGAAAGTGTTTTTCTGCAATTCGGGCTCGGAGGCAAACGACACCCAGATCAAGCTGGTCCGGTACATGAACAACGCCCTGGGCCGGCCGAAAAAGAAAAAGATCATCGGCCGCCTGAAGGGATTTCATGGCCTCACCATCGGGGCCGCCTCGCTCACCGGCCTGCCGCACAATCACGGCGATTTCGACTTGCCGATCCCCGGCATCCTGCACACCGGCTGCCCCCACCACTATCGCTTCGCCAACGAGGGCGAGAGCGAGGAGGATTTCGCGACGCGGCTCGCGGACGAGCTCGAGGCGCTGATCCAGCGCGAAGGGCCCGATACGGTCGCGGGGTTCATCGCCGAGCCGGTCATGGGCGCCGGCGGCGTGATCGTGCCGCCCAAGACCTATTTCGAGAAGATCGGCCGCGTGTGCGCGGCGCACGATCTCTACGTCATCTCCGACGAGGTGATCTGCGGCTTCGGCCGGTTGGGCCGCAATTTCGGCTGCGAGGCGCTCGGCTTTCGTCCGCATGCGCTGTCGGTCGCCAAGGCGTTGTCGTCCGCCTACCTGCCGATCGCCGGCGTGATGCTGCCGGAGGTCATGTATCAGGCGCTGCTCTCCGAGAGCCGCAAGCTCGGCGGCTTTCACCACGGCTTCACCTATTCGGGTCATCCGGTGGCGGCCGCGGTGGCGGTGAAGACGCTGGAAATCTACGCGCGCGACAAGGTGTTCGACCGCGCGGCGGCGCGCATCCCGCAGTTCCAGCAGCATCTCAAGAAGCTGGGCGAGCATCCGCTGGTGGGCGAGGCGCGCGGCATGGGGCTGATGGGCGGCCTCGAGCTCGTCGCCGACAAGCGTTCCAAGCGCGCTTTCGATCCCAAGCAGGGCGTAGCCGCCCGCTGCGTGCGCCTCGCCGAGGAAGAAGGCCTGATCGTGCGCGCGGTCGTGGGCGACACCGTCACGGTCTGTCCGCCGCTGATCATCTCGGCCGACGAGACAGACGAGCTGTTCGCACGCCTCACCCGCGCGCTCGACCGCACCCTCGACTGGGCGAAACGCGAGCGGTTACTGGTCTGACGCCGCCTTCGCATCCGTGAACCCTCCGTTCACGGGTCGCCGCTATCACTGATCCAATGTACCCGGCCCCCCATTCCTTGCTGGCGCCGCCGGCCGATCGTCCGGGCTTGCGCCCCGGCATCAGCCGGCGCCGGGTCATCCGCGCCTTCGGAGCCTTGGGCGTCGCCGGCTTCGCGGCCGCCGGCTACGGGGCCGGCATCGAGGCCGAAAGCCTGCTGGTGACGCGCTATCGGCTGACGCCGCCGCGCTGGCCGGCGGGCATGCGTCTCTCCATCAGCGTGATCGCCGATCTCCACGCGGGCGGCCCCAACATGCTGGTGAGCCATATCGGCCGAATCGTCGCCACCGCCAATCTGCTGAATTCCGACATCGTGCTCCTGATGGGCGATTATTTCGCTACGCATCGCTTTGTTACCGAGCGCGTTCCGCATCCGGTGTGGGCGGCCGAGCTCAAGCGCCTGAAGGCGCGGCTCGGGGTCTGGTCGATCTTCGGCAATCACGATTGGTGGTACGACATCGATGGCGTGAGGGCGGCGCTCGCGGGGGTCGGGATCCCGGTTCTGGAGAACCAGGCGGTTTTGATCGGAGAAGCGGGGCAGCGATTCTGGCTTGCCGGGCTGGGCGACCAGCTTGCCCACCCGCTGGGCCATCATCGGTTCCAAGGCGAGGATGACCTGCCGCACGCGCTTGCGCAGGTCGAGACCGACCATCCCGTGATCCTGATGGTGCACGAGCCGGACGTCTTCACCGAGGTGCCCGAGCGGGTCTCCCTGACGCTTGCCGGCCATACCCATGGGGGCCAGATCCGCCTGCCGTTCGTGTGGCCGCGCTATGTACCATCGGCCTACGGGGCGCGCTTCGCCTACGGCCACATCGTCGAGCAGGGCCGGCACATGATCGTGTCGGGTGGCCTGGGCTGCAGCAACGTGCCGATCCGCCTCGGCGTGCCGCCGGAGATCGTGCGGATCGATCTGGGCTGATCTCGGGCCTTCCAAAACAAAACGGCGCCGCCCGCGGGCGGCGCCGGTGTTGAAATCGAGCCAGGCGGGCTCAGCCGTCGCGGCCGAACGAGTAGGCGACCCGCGGGTTGACCGGCGAATCGCCCTGGCCCGGGGCCAGCACCACCACCGGATTGCCGATTTTCACCCGATTATAGAGGTCGATGACGTCCTCGTTGGTCAGGCGGATGCAGCCCGACGAGATGGCCGAGCCGATGTATTCCGGCTGGTTGGTCCCGTGGATGCGGAACAGCGTGTCCTTGCCGTTGGCGAACAGGTAGAGGGCGCGCGCGCCCATCGGGTTGTGCGGTCCGCCGCTCACGAATTTCGGGATATTGCCGAGGCGCTGATGCTCGCCCGGCGTCGGCGTCCATGACGGCCACTCCGTCATATGGCCGATCTTGGCGACGCCCGACCAGATCTGGGCGTCCTCGCCCACGGTCACGCCGTAACGAATCGCCTTTCCGGGCGCCAGCACGAAATAGAGATAGCGCGCATCGGTATCCACCACGATGGTCCCGGGCGCTTCCTTGCGGTGGAAGTCGACGACATGCCGCCGATACATCTCGGGGATCGTGGCCTGCTCGTACGGCGCCTTGGCGAGCAATTCCTTGTCACGTGGCTTCATGCCGGCTTCCGACGCGGGCTCGAGCGTCGACTGCACGCAGCCGGCCATCAGCAGACCCAACGCAACCAATGTGAACCCATTCGCCAACTTCATTGCTTCACCTGTCGTCCATCGATACGAACGCCGGTCCCGAGTCATGGGAACCGAGTCTGTCTAACCCAAAGGCGGCCGCGGTTCCAGGCAAGAGGCGCGGTCAGACGACCGAGCCTCAACACCTGTTGCAGGAATGCCGCAGTTTCGGCCCGGCCGACGCGACGGTCGGCACGATTTCTACCCGACTGCCGGCGCCTCCATTCTTCCGTAGCGTCTTTGAGCCTACGCGCGACCCCTTAATGGTCCGTTCACCCTCCTGCGCTGTAGTGGCACGACGACGCCCTGGTGGCGGAATGCCGCTTAATCGTGCCTTTTTCAGCCCATTTCCGCCGATGTCGCGGCCGAGATTGCGCTGGTGGC
Source organism: Xanthobacteraceae bacterium (assembly GCA_036270895.1). Lineage (GTDB taxonomy): Bacteria > Pseudomonadota > Alphaproteobacteria > Rhizobiales > Xanthobacteraceae > JAVDCA01. The sequence continues at coordinate 5,618 of DATBBS010000409.1, read as the reverse complement.
AGAACGAGACACTCAACGGAGGAAACGGTGGAAAAATACGCTAGTTTGCTGGAGGTTTCAGGGGGTTACGAAAGCCGTGGGGGCGCCCGCGGGGATCTCGACCGGCGCTATCAGAAGATCGGAATCTCGGCGGTCGCGGCGGCCGTCCGCTATCAGGGTGAAGCCAAGCTCGCGGCCAATAACCGCGAGAGCAAGCAGGCCACGACCAAGTCGAAGGCCTAAGCGCGCGCCGCTGATCGGCGCAGTTTGAATCGCTGTCACAGCCCCAACCATCGGTCGCGCAACGCGCCGAGGCTTGAGTTCGCGCCGGCATCCGGCGCGGCAAGCGACGTCGTGGCGCAATTTCTCGGCCCATCCGGTCTCGGTCCGGCGCCAGATCCGGGACGGCCGTCACCGGCAGATGCTCCGGCGAGCGCGACTGCACCCCGAGCGATCCCTGCACGGGTCGTGACATTTTGCCCGGATCATGACTTTACTGCCCGGCAATCGGTGGGGATGGGCATGCTCTCGGTATATGTTCAGCACGGGAATTCGCTCGAGCGCAAAACGGTCGAGAACACCGACGAGCTTCCCGAAGGCGCGGTCTGGATCGACCTCGTGACGCCGACCTCGCTGGAGGACAAGCAGGTCGAGCGCGCGCTCGGCATTGCGGTTCCGACGCGCGAGGAAATGCAGGAAATCGAGGTCACCAGCCGTCTCTATGTCGAGAACGGGGCGCGCTACATGACGGCGACCCTGATGTGCCAGTCGGAAAGCGACACGCCCAAGACGACGGCGGTCACCTTCATTCTCGCCGGCCACCGGCTCATCACGGTGCGTTACGACGAACCGCTCCCGTTCACGATCGTGGGCACCAAGCTCGGGCGGGTGTGCCCGCCGACGATCACGGGCGAGGCGGTGATGATGGAGCTGCTCGATGCGGTGGTCGATCGCGCCGCCGACATTCTCGAGCGGATCGGCGGGGACGTCGACCAGGTGTCGCACGATATCTTCGAGCCCAAGGATTCGGCGGGCGCGCGCAGCTACACCGACATTCTCAAGACGATCGGCCGCAAGGGCGATCTCACCTCGAAGGTGCGCGAAAGCCTGGTGTCGATCGGACGCCTCCTGCTCTTTCTCGCCAACGAGGCCGACACCATGCGCTGGGCCAAGGAGCCCAGGGCGCAGCTCAAGGGCATGCAGCGCGACGTGCAATCGCTGTCCGACCACGCCACCTATCTGTCGAGCAAGATCCAGTTTCTGTTGGATGCCATGCTGGGCGTGGTGAGCCTGGAGCAGAACAATATCATCAAGATCTTCTCGGTCATGGCCGTGGTGCTGATGCCGCCGACGCTCATCGCCTCGATTTACGGCATGAATTTCAAGGCCATGCCGGAGCTTGAGTGGTCGTTCGGCTATCCGCTCGCGATCGTGCTGATGCTGGTGGCCGCCGCCCTGCCGTATTTGTTCTTCAAATGGAAGAAATGGCTTTAGGGCAAACGCGCCATCCGGCCGGCGCGCCCGCGCTCAGACGTGCTGCCCGCCGTTGATGTGGATTTCTGCGCCCGTCACATAGGACGACGTCTCGGTGCACAGCACATAGACGATCTTGGCGACCTCGTCGGGCGTTCCAAGACGGTGCATCGGAATCTGGTGAGCGACGATCTCCTCGGTGCCGGGGGAGAGAATCGACGTGTCGATCTCGCCCGGCGCGATCGCATTGACGCGCACCCCGAGGGGACCGAAATCATGCGCCATCTCCCGGGTGAGGGCGGCGAGCGCCGCCTTCGAGGTCGAATAGGCGGCACCCGCGAAGGGATGCACGCGTGAGCCCGCGATCGAGGTGACATTGACGATGGAGCCTTTCGCCGCCTTCAGCTCCTCGACCAGGCCGCGCGCCAGCATGATGGGCGCGAAGAAATTCACGTGAAAGACGTGCTCCCAAACATCGAGCGTCGTGTCGATCGCGCTCAGCCGCGCGCCGCCCTCGGCTTTGGGCGAGATCGCCGCGTTGTTGACGAGGGCGTGCAGCTCGCCGTGCTCGAGCCGGTTCTTGATCTCGGCGATGGCGGCGCGCGTCGATTCCGGATCGGCAAGATCGACCTGGATATGATCCTCGGGCCCCATCTCCCATGGGCAATTCTCCGGGAAGGGGTGGCGCGAGCAGGTGATGACGCGCCAGCCGGCGGCCGAGAAACGCTTGACCGTCGCGTGACCGATACCGCGGCTTGCTCCGGTCAGGAGCAAAGTGCGGCGCGGCTGATTGGATTGCGAGGTCACCATCAGGTCGGGATTCTCCGGGTATCACGGCATTTCCGGCAAAGGCCGGCCCCGGGCTGATCCGGGAATGGAACCGCTTCGGTCATGCTAGCTCATGGGTACAGGCGAGTCTTGATCCAGCCGCCATCCGGCGCGTTGCGGCGGAACTCGACGCGGTCGTGCAGCCGATAGGGGCGATCCTGCCAAAATTCCATGACCAGCGGTATGAGGCGGTATCCCACCCAGAATGGCGGTCGCGGCACGGTGCCGGCGGCGTAGCGGGCGGTCGCGAGCGCGACCGATTTCTCGAAGGCCAGGCGGCTTTCGAGCGGGGCGGATTGCTTGCTGGCCCAGGCGCCGATTTGCGACAAGCGCGCGCGGGTCGCGAAATAGGCATCGGCTTCGGCGGCGGAGACCTGCTCGACCGGCCCACGCAAGCGGATCTGCCGCTTGAGCGACTTCCAATGAAAAACCGCACCCGCTGCCGCACGAGCGGCCAATTCCTGCCCCTTTTGGCTGGCTTGGTTGGTGTAGAAGACGAATCCGCGCTCGTCGAAACCCTTCAGGAGCACCATTCTTACGTTGGGCAGGCCGTCGCCATCGACGGTCGAGAGAGCCATGGCGTCGGGATCCGCGGGCTCAGCCTGCTTTGCGTCCTCGAACCAGGCGGCGAACAGCCGCAACGGTTCGTCGGCGTCGGCAAAGTCACCGGACGTTAACCAACTCGGGTGTTTGATCGGAGCCGTGTCGGACATTTTTCAAAGCGATATTGCGGCCGGTCCAATGCCGGCATCGGCATCCCGGTGGCACCGTTATAACGGAACCGCCTGGTCGAGCATATGGCGACGGCTGCGACTGGCGAGTGTGCTGATGCTGGCCGTACCGGCGTGCGGATGCAGCTTCTCCTACCAGCTCGGGTCGATGTTCGGACAGGATTCCCCGAAACCGGAAGTCACCGGTGCGGTCGCGGCGAGGGCCGCGTCGACCGCCGCGCCGGTCGAGACCGTCGCCGAATTGCCGGCTGACGGCGATCTCGCCTTTGCACGGGCCGCAGCCAGCGAGGCGCTCGCCAAGGACGGGAAGACCACGAGCGTCCCATGGGAGAACCCCCGCACCGGTGCCCGCGGAACGGTCACGCCGATCGCCGCCGCCTATACCCAGGATGGCTTCGTGTGCCGCGATTTCCTTGCCAGCTATGTGCGCCAGGGCACCGAATCCTGGCTGCAGGGTGAGGGATGCCGCGTCCATCAGGGCAGGTGGGAAGTGCGCGCCATGCGGCCGTGGAAGAAGACCTGACGCGCGCTGGCCCCGGCCTTCCGGTCCGTCCTCAATCCCGCATTGCGAAGCGCCCGCCCAGGCCCCACATTCCGCAACGGGGCCGGGGTTCTCATCCGGCAGATTGAAGGACTTGGAGTTTTCCAATTATGCGCGACCCCTATGACGTGCTGGGGGTGCCGCGGTCGGCGCAGGCTGCGGCCATCAAGAGCGCCTATCGGCGGCTCGCCAAGAAACTGCATCCGGACGCCAACAAGAGCGACCCGAAAGCGGCGCAACGCTTCAGCGAGCTCAATTCCGCCTATGAAATCCTCGGCGAGGATTCGAAGCGAAAGGCGTTCGACCGCGGCGAGATCGATGCCGAGGGAAAGCCGCGGTTTCAGAGCTTCGAGGGCTTCCGCCAACAGCCGGGCACCCGCGGGTTCGGTCAGGCGGAAGATTTCGAGACGATATTTCCCGGGGGCGGAGGCTTCCGGCGCGGCGGCGCCCGCGCGGGCGGATTTGGCGGCTTCGAGGATGTCCTCAAGGGCATGTTCGGCGGAGCCGCCGGCCGGCGCACCGGCTTTGATCCGCAGTTCGAGCCGGATGATTTCGGCGCGCCGCCCGGCGGCCGCGACGTCACGGTGCCGGTGACCATCTCGCTCGTCGAAGCCGCGAAAGGCGGCGCCCGGCGCGTGCACCTGCCGAACGGCAAGGAAGTGGACGTCAAGATTCCGGCGGGTCTCGCCGATGGCCAGCAGATCCGGCTCAAAGGGCAGGGCCTGCCCGGGCCGGGCGCGATCGGCGACGCGCTCATCACGGTCACGATCGCGCCGCACCCGCTGTTCACGCGCGAGGGGACCAATCTGCGGATCGAACTGCCGGTCACGCTTTACGAGGCGGTGCTCGGCGCCAAAGTGCGGGTGCCGACGCTCGACGGCGCGGTGTCGCTCGCGATTCCGGCCGGCACCAGCAGCGGCCGCACCTTCCGGCTCAAAGGCAAGGGACTGCCGGGCAAAGGCGGGGCGGGCGACCTGCTCGCCAAGGTCACCATCGTGCTGCCCGACAGCAAGGACCCGGCGCTCGACGAGCTGATGCGCAAATGGCGTGACGCCAGCCCCTACGATCCGCGCAAGGACATGGGCTGAGCCGCCGGTTGCGGCGGATTTTTTCGCGATCGGCCGCGCCTGGCGCGGGATGACTTTTCTTCGAATCGTCATCCCGCTCCGGCTTATTGTTGGAGCATGATCTTTTCCGAAAACCGGTGCCCACGTTTCGGGATCATGCTCTATGCGGCGCGGATCTTGGCCAGGAAGTCGTGGACCTGGCCGCGCAGCTGCTCGGTTCGCACGCCGAGCGTTTCGGCGGCCGACCTGACATTCTGCGCCGCCGCCCCGGTGGCGTCGGCGCCGGCGCTGACGCCCGCGATGCCGGCCGATGCGTCCTTGGTGCGGCGCGCCGCTTCCTGCGTATTGCGGGTGATCTCCTGGGTGGCGGCGCCCTGTTGTTCGACCGCTGTTGCGATCGTGGTCGCCACCGCGCTGACCTCGCTGATGGTGCTGCCGATGCCCTTGATCGCGCCCATGGCGTCTTTGGTGACCTTCTGCACCGCCGCGATCTGCGACGAAATCTCCTCGGTGGCCTTCGCGGTCTGATTGGCGAGCGATTTCACTTCCGATGCGACGACCGCGAAGCCCTTGCCGGCCTCGCCCGCGCGCGCGGCCTCGATGGTGGCGTTGAGCGCCAGCAAATTGGTCTGGCCTGCGATGTCGTTGATCAGCTTGACCACCTCGCCGATGCGCTCGGCGGTTTCCGCCAGGCCGCGCACCGTGCCGTCGGTCTCGCGCGTTTCCTCGACCGCGCGGCTGGCGATGCCGTTCGCATGCACGACCTGCCGGCTGATGTCGGCGATCGATGCGCTCAGTTCCTCCGATGCCGCCGCGACGGTCTGGACGTTGACCGACGCTTCCTCGGACGCCTCGGCCGCCGTCTTGGCCTGGGTGTTGGTCTGCGCCGAGGTCGCGGACATTTTCTCCGAGGTCTCGCGCATCTGGCCGGCGGCCTGCGCCAACGCCTCGATGCCCTCGCGCATGTGGCTTTCGAAAGCCACGATCGCGCCTTCGGTC
>DATBBS010000408.1:0-17917 GCA_036270895.1 Xanthobacteraceae bacterium | reverse complement strand
CGAGCTCGCGGAGGCCGCCAAGGTCGCCGACGTGCTGGTGCCGACCGTCACCGACCGGATCGACGCCTCCGTGCTCAGCCACTCGGGCGAGAAGCTCAAGCTGATCGCCAATTTCGGCAACGGCGTCGACAATATCGACGTCGCGACCGCGCTTCAGCGCGGCATCACTGTCACCAATACGCCGGGCGTGCTCACCGAGGACACGGCCGACATGACCATGGCGCTGATCCTGGCGGTGCCGCGACGGCTGGCCGAGGGCTCCACGGTGCTGACCGACGAGAAGGACTGGGCGGGCTGGAGCCCGACCTGGATGCTCGGCCACCGCATTTCCGGCAAGCGCCTCGGCATCATCGGCATGGGCCGGATCGGCCAGGCGGTCGCCCGTCGCGCCCGCGCCTTCGGGTTGCAGATCCACTATCACAACCGCCGGCATGTGGCTCCCAAGATGGAACAGGCGCTGGAGGCGACCTATTGGGAGAGCCTCGACCAGATGCTCGCCCGCATGGACATCATCTCGGTCAACTGCCCGCACACGCCCGCGACCTTTCACCTGCTGTCGGCGCGTCGGCTCAAGCTGATGCGTCCCGACGCCTATATCGTGAATACGGCGCGCGGCGAGGTGATCGACGAGAACGCGCTCATCAGCATGCTGTCGGCAGGCGAGCTCGCCGGCGCCGGCCTCGACGTGTTCGAGCAGGAGCCCGCCGTAAACCCCAAGCTCCTGCGGTTGGCGCGCGCCGGAAAGGTCGTCCTGCTGCCCCACATGGGCTCGGCGACCGTCGAAGGACGCGTCGACATGGGGACCAAGGTCATCATCAACATCCAGACCTTCATGGACGGCCACCGGCCGCCGGATCGGGTGTTGCCGTCGATGTTGTGATGGCGGCAGCGATTCATGCGAAAAGACAGCCCGCCCGCGCGGGCCGGGTGCGGATCGCGTCTTGCCGTCGATGCCGTGAGCGCTGGCCACGCGCCACAGCCGTTACTTCCCGGCGAAATTCAAATAGATTGTCGGCGGTTTGCGTCAACTCAACCGTTCCGGAGGACGAACCGATGCGCGCATGGCTGGGGGCCCTCGCTGCAATCGCACTTCTCTCGACCACAGGTCACGCCGCCACGCGGCTGACATCGGCCGAAGTCCAGGCGACCTTCTTCAACGGCCAGCCTTTCACGGCCTCGACGCCGTCCGGCGTCAAATTCAAGATGATATTCGCGGCCGACGGCAAAGTGACACGCGAGCCACTGGCGGGCGCCGGCGCCAAGGGCGAAGGCACGTGGAAGCTCGACAAGGAAGGTTTCTGCACGACCTGGAAGGGCCAGAAGCCGAACTGCTACAACGTGATCACCAACGGCCAGAACAAATGGTCGATCATGCGGGCATCGAGCCTGCTGGCGGTGTGGAGCAAGTAGGTCTTCGTGCTTCGGCTGCGCGGCAGCGCTCGACAAGTCAGTGTCCCGACAAATCCCGGATCGTCGGGTGCTCGCCTGACAGCGGATTGGCCGGGTCCCAGGCATAAGCGAGCGTCTCGAAGCGCAGCGCCCGGGCGTCGATCATCAAGAGCCGGCCGACCAAGCCCTCGCCGAAGCCAACGATCTCGCGGATGACCTCGAGCGCGACGAGCGAGCCGATCAGGCCGGTAAGCGCGCCCAGGATGCCGGCTTCGGCGCAGGCCGGAACGGTGCCGGGCGGCGGCGGCTCGGGAAACAGGCAGCGGTAGCTCGGATTGGGGCGCGAGTCGCTGCCGCGCTCATGGGCGCGGATCGTGGTGATGGTGCCGTCGAACACGCCCACCGCCGCGGTGACGAGCGGCTTTTTCGCCAGATAACACGCGTCCGATACGAGATAACGCGTGGCGAAATTGTCGGAGCCGTCGGCGACCAGATCGTAGCGCGCAATGATGTCGAGCGCGTTCGCGGGCCCGAGCCTGACCGCATGGGTCTCCACCGCGACATGCGGATTGAGCCGCGCGATCGCGGTGGCGGCGCTTTCGACCTTGGACCTGCCGACGTCCGGCGTGGCATGGATGACCTGGCGCTGCAGATTCGACAGCGACACCGTGTCGTCGTCGACGACCCCGAGCGTGCCCACGCCGGCAGCCGCGAGATAAAGCAGCACCGGCGCGCCGAGCCCACCCGCGCCGACCACCAGCACGCGCGCGCGTCCGAGCGCGGCCTGGCCCGGCCCGCCCACCTCGCGCAACACGATGTGGCGGGCATAGCGTTCGAGTTCGTCGGCGGTCAGCATGCAGCGGCATCCATATATGGGCCGCCATCACGCGCGCAAGCCGCCGTACGGTCAAGGGCCGCGAAGCCCGGCTTTTTTACCTCGGCTTGCGCCGGCGGCCCGGTCAGCTAGGCTGCCGATTCGTTGATGCGGGGCTCTTCATGCGAATCGTCGGTGTGGTGTTGGTGGCTCTCGCGACCCTGTCGATGAATCTCGCCCCGGCCGCGGCCAAGCGCAGACCAGCGGCGGCGCAGCCCCAGCCTGCCGCCACAGCCGCGGCACGCGCCGCCTACGCGGCCATGCCCGAGACCGAGCGTGTAGCGATCCAATCCGACCTCATTTGGACCGGCGACTACAACGGAATCGCCGGCGCGGATTTCGGCGACCCCGCGGTGGTGGCCGCCAGGACCTTCCAGAAGCGCAACGGCGGCAAGGACAGCGGCATTCTCACTCCCGACGAGCGCCAGAAGCTCGCCGACTCCGCCAGATTGAAGCAGGAGCGTGCCGGCTGGCGCATGGTCGACGACGCCGCGACCGGCGCGCGCCTCGGCGTGCCCGGCAAGCTGGTGTCGCAATCGCCGCAAGTCGCCGACGGCGGGCGCTGGCAATCGGTGCATGGCGAGGTGAAGATCGAGACTTTCCGGATTACGGGCGCGGGCACGACACTGACATCCGTCGTCGAGCGCATGAAGAAGGAAACGCCCAGCCGCAAGGCCGACTACCAGGTCGTCAAGCCGGATTTCCTGCTGATCTCTGGACTGCAGAACGGGGTGAAGAAATTCTACACGCGCGCCCAGATCAAGGGCGACGATGTGCGCGGCGTGACGGTGCTCTACGACCTTGCGATGGAGAACCAGGTCGAGCCGGTCGCCATCGCCATATCGAACACCTTCGTCGGCTTCCCGGCGCAAGGCGCAAGCGGGCGGTGATTGCCGGATTGGCTCGACGACCAGCGGTCCGGTGCTGGCTTCACGATGCTACCGGTTCGTGAATTTCGCCGGCCGCTTCTCGATGAAGGCGGCCATGCCTTCCTTCTGGTCTGCGGTCGCGAACAGCGCGTGAAAGGCCCTGCGCTCGAAGCGGATGCCTTCGGCGAGCGTCGTCTCGAAGGCGCGGTTGATCGATTCCTTCGCCAGCATGAGGGCCGGCAGCGACATCGACGCGACGGTTTCGGCCGCTTTCAGGGCCTCGTCCATCAGGCTGGCGAGCGGCACGATGCGCGACACCAGGCCGGCACGCTCGGCCTCTGCCGCGTCCATCATGCGGCCGGTGAGGCAGAGATCCATCGCCTTCGCCTTGCCGACCGCGCGCGTGAGCCGTTGCGTGCCGCCGATGCCCGGAATGACGCCGAGCTTGATCTCGGGCTGGCCGAATTTGGCGTTGTCGGCCGCAATGACCATATCGCAATGCATCGCGAGCTCGCAGCCGCCGCCGAGCGCGAAGCCCGCGACCGCCGCGATCACCGGCTTGCGCGCGCGCGCGACACGGTCCCAGTCGGCCGCGAGGTCGCCCATGAAAGCATCCATGAAGGATTTCGTCGCCATCTCCTTGATGTCGGCGCCGGCCGCGAAGGCCTTGTCCGAGCCCGTGATGAGGATACAGCCGATGGTCGGGTCGGCCTCGAAGGCATCCACCGCGGTGCCGAGCTCGCCGAGCAATGCGGCGTTGAGCGCATTGAGGGCCTGCGGCCGGTTGAGGCGCACAAGGCCGACCTTACCCCTGGTCTCGACGATGATGTTTTCGTAGCTCATGGGAGATCTCGTTGGGCTGGCAAAGGGCCCTCTGGCCTAGCCGAGAGCCTGGCGCGACGCAACACGGCGGCCCCTAGGTATCGGACGTCGCCGGCCGTAGAATGCCCGAAACGGGAGGAACCGCATATGCGCACCGATCCGCGACGGACACGCTCGCCTATTCGCGCCGCCACGATGGTGGCCATAACCGCAGCTCTCGCGACGGCCGGCGCCGCGCGCGCTGCGGACGAGCCGCTCGTGCTGGCGCGCGACGGGTATTTCTATGTCGGCGGCAGGACCACCACGGTCGATGGCCGCTCCTATGTGTCGCATCAGATGTATGTGGAGGTGCGCGTCCCGGCGACGCAGACGCACCGCTATCCGATCGTCATGGTGCACGGCGGCACCATGTCGGGCACCAACTTCACCGGCACGCCCGACGGGCGCGAAGGCTGGGCGCAGTATTTCGTGCGCCGGGGCTTTGCGGTCTATGTGGTCGACCAGCCGGGACGCGGCCGTTCCGGTTATCTGGCGGCGGCCTACGGGCCGGCGCGCAACGTCGATCGTGACAACGCCGCGCGCCGCTTCGTGGCGCAGGAAAAATACAAGCTGTGGCCGCAGGCGCATCTGCACACGCAATGGCCCGGCAGCGGCGAGGCGGAGGATGCGGTCGCGCAGCAATTGGCGCAGAGCCAGCTGCCGGCGATCGAGGATTTCACGACGCAACAGGTCCTGAACCGGGACGCTTTGCTGGCGCTGCTCGACAAGATCGGCCCCGCCGTCCTGCTGGTCCATTCGCAGGCCGGCGCATTCGGCTGGCCGGTGGCGGATGCCCGGCCCGACCTCGTCAAGGCGATTCTGGCGATCGAGCCCAACGGGCCGCCATTCTACGGGCTCGACTTCGTGGGCGCGCCCGACTTTTTCAAGCAGGGGCCGCTCGCGTTGAAATACGGCATCACGTCGGTTCCGCTCACCTATGCGCCAGCCGTCACCGACGCCTCGGAGCTCGCGATCGTGCAACAGGACAAGGCGGACGGGCCGGACCTGGTGAGATGCTGGGCCCAGAAGGATCCCGCGCGCGCCTTGCCCAATCTGCAGCAGATGCCGATCCTGGTGCTCACCTCGGAAGCGTCCTATCACGCGCCCTACGACCACTGCACCGTGAAGTACCTGCAGCAGGCCGGCGTCAAGCCGAGCTTCGTCAAGCTCGTCGACCTCGGCATTCGCGGCAACAGCCACGTCATGATGCTGGAGAAGAACAACCGGGAGATCGCGGCAGTGATCGCCAAGTGGCTGGACCAGAATTTGCCCGAATAGATGTTAAAAGCGGCCACGTCCATGAACGGTCCGATTCGAACAAAGGAATGGTGGGATTGCATGCAGGCCAGGGCGCGGCGAATTATCTTGATCGTTCTTGGAACGGCGATCGCATGCATGGGTGCATCGGTGGCGAGCGCTCAACCGCACAAGAAAGGCGCAACTGCGAAACACAGGGGCGTGAATGGCGCATCGCCACACAGGCCGGGCGCAAAAGGTTCGCGCGCCAAGCGCTCCTCGGCGCGCAATGCTGCCGCGCAGGAAGCAGCGAGGCTCGGCTCGGCGGTCGGCCAAGGATGCAACGGCAAGGCCTCGATGCAGCGCGACGAGCACCGCTGGGTCGTGCTGTGCTCGAACGGCAAGACCTATCTGGTCGACGTGCCGCAGACTCAAGGCGCGCCGGCGGTCGAGTGCTCGCTCGCCGGCAACGGGCCCCAGCCCGGCTGCTTTCGGTAAGCGGGCGGGGTGCCGCCGCGCCCGCGCTATTGCGGCTGCTCGCCCTCGATCATCTTTTGCAGGATCCGCTTGTAGCGCACGGGTCCGACATCGATCGCCAGGATGATCGGATCCACCGGCGTGAGAGCGGAATCGATGATTTCCTGCTGCGCCTCGATCACCGGCGCGTCCTGCTCCTCGAAGGCGAAGCGGCGGGTGGTCGAGATCTTGTCCTGGATCTGCGGGTTCAACGTGTCATCCGTGGTCTGTACGTTGAACCGCACCGCCGTGAAGAAGTAATGCGTGGTCCGGTCGGTCTCCGGCGTCAGCATATGGATGGCGTGATAGCCGGTGCCGCTCTCAGGCACCGCTCCGGGCATGCAAATCCCGGTCAGGAGCCGCATCGTGCTCGGCGCCATCCAGCGCATGCTGGTGAACTTGTCGACGCGATCCGGTCGCGACGGCCAGAGCGCCGCGAACAGCCCCGGCGCGGTGACACTGTTGGCGTGACGGCCGACGACGACGTCCTCGCCCTCCTGCTCGACCGTGATGTCGGATTCAACCGTGTCGGCATTGCCGAGGATTCCGTCGTGGAGGTAGCAGGTGTGGCTGAGGTCGAGCAGGTTGTCGATGATGAGCTCGTAGTTGGCGCGAATGGTCATCTTGTCGCGCTTGGTGGTGTGCATCTCCGGCACATTGTCGAGCACGCTGAAATCCGGCACCTTGGAATGGTCCGGTGACCGCTCGCCCATCCAGATCCAGATCGCCTTGTGCTTCTCCGTCACCGGGAAGCTGCGGACGCGGGCGCGCGAGGGAATGTTCTTGGACCCGTGCGGGTTGAGCACGCAGGCGCCGGATGCGTCGAATTCGAGCCCGTGATACGGACATTGGACACAATCGCCGTTGACGATCTTGCCCATGTGCAGGGGCGCGAAGCGGTGCGGGCAACGATCATGCAGCGCGGCGACATTGCCGTCCGATTTTCGATAGAGCACGATCGGCTCCTGCATGATGGTGCGGCTGAGCAATTGTCCATCCACGAGATCGTCCGACCATGCGGCCACGTACCATGCGTTGCGCAGATAGGTTCCGCTGACCATCTTCCTCTTGCTCTCGCGAAGCTCGGTCTCGGTCGCGGTCTGGCGCGTCATCGCGTGGCCTCCATCGGGGTGATCGAGCGGATTATCCGGCCGGAGCTTCGTGCGGGTCAAGCCGGGCCGCCCTTGACTATCGGGCATGCCATGAAACGATGGCGCGCCGATCCACCCTCAGCACAGACCACCAATGATTGAAAACGCTCGACATGCGCGACGCGCCTTTTGGCTCGCGATCTTTTTCTCGATCGCGGCGATCGGCGACGTGCCGGCGCAGGAGTATCCGACACGGCCGATCCGCTGGATCATCGGTTTCCCGCCGGGCGGACCGACCGACATCCTGGTGCGCCTCATGGGCGAACGGCTGCAGGCGCGACTCGGCCAGCCGGTGCTGGTGGAGAACAAGCCGGGCGCTGCCAGCAACATTGCCACCGAAGCGGTGGTGAACGCGTCGCCCGACGGCTACACGCTGGGCTCGGTCACATCCGCCAACGCGATCAACGCCACGGTCAACAAGCGCACGCTCGGTTTCGACTATCTCAAGCAGCTCGCGCCCGTCGCCGGCATGTCGCAGGGGCCGAGCGTGATGGTGGTCAATCCGGCCGTGCCGGCAACGAGCGTCGCGGAGTTCGTCTCATATGCCAAAGCCAATCCGGGCAAGCTCAACATGGGCACGCCCGGCGTCGGGTCGACCGGCCACCTCGCGGGCGAGCTGTTCAAGGCGACGGCGGGCGTCGACCTCGTCCATATTCCCTATCGGGGCGCCGCGCCGGCCATGACGGACCTGATCGGCGGGCAGGTACAGGTGATGTTCGACTCGATGGTGACGGTCCTGCCGCATGTGCAGGGCGGGCGGGTGCGCGCGCTTGCCGTCACGTCGGCGGCGCGCTCGCCGCTGCTGCCCGACCTGCCCGCCATTGCGGAGACCGTGCCGGGATACGAGGCGATCATCTGGTTCGGCGTCGGCGTGCCGCGCGGCACGCCACCGGACGTCGTCGCGGTGCTCAACCGCGAGATCAATGCCGCGCTCGCGTCGGCGCAGATGAAGGCCAAGCTTGCCGAGCTCGGCACGGATCCGATCATCGCGACGCCGGACGAGTTCTGGCGCTTCGCCACGTCGGAGACCGCGAAGTGGGAGAAGGTGATCCAGCAAGCCGGCATCAAGGTGGATTGACGGCAGACGGCTGGCGAGGTGCTCGGCAGGCTGCCAGGCGCGCATTCATTGCCTGAGGCGCTTCAATTCCGCCTGGGCGCCCTTGTGCTCGATAAAGCTTTTCGGACAAGTGTCCGCGGCGGCCGTCAGCGCCGTCGCGGCCGCGGCCCGGTCGCCCTGCAGCAGCTGCCACTCGCCGCCATAGAACTGGGCCTCGCAACGCTCGGACGGATTGCCTGCCGCCGCCAAGGTCGACTCGAAGGTCCGCCCGCCGAGAAACAATTCGACCGCCGGATAAGGCCAGGCCGGACCCTTGCGGGTCGCGGCCTGCCCCAGATTCCTCCGCGCGCTCTCCGCGTCGGTGCGCGCCGCCGCGAGATAGGCCCACAGCATCGCGTAGAGGTCGTCCCTCTCAGACGTGACGACGCGGGCCAGATCGTCCGCGGCGCGTGCGAAATCGCCGAGATAGAAATGCAGATAGCCACGGCCGCGATAGCCGCTCGCGTCGGCCGGCGCACGCCTGATCGCCTCGTTGTAGTCGTCCATGGCGAGGCTCGGCTCTCCCGTTTCGAGGTAGACATCGCCGCGGTTGCGATAGGCCGTCGCGTCCGCGCTGTCGAGCAGGAGCGCCGTGGTGTAGTCCGCGATGGCGCGGTCCAGATCGCCCTTGGCCGCGTAGGCGACGCCGCGGTTGACGAAGGCATCCTCGTATCTCGGATTCAGGGCGATGGCGCGACCGTAGTCTGCAATCGCCTTGTCGTGGTCCTGCTTCATCCGATAGGCGGTACCACGATCGTAGAATGCGACCGCGTGGGTGGGATCGCGCTTGAGCGCATCGTCGTAGTCCAGGATCGCGTCGTCGAACTCCTGGGCGTCCGAATGGGCGTTGCCGCGATTGACGTGGTCGCTGACGATATCGCTGTCGCTCTCGTCGCCGGATCCGATTAGCGCGGTGCAGCTGGCAATGCGCTGGCCCGGTGACGCACCGGCGCGGCCGCCGCACTGATCTGACAAGGTCGTGCCGTCGCAGCGCGACTCGATGACCTTGCAGCTCTCGGCACCGTCGCCGGCCATGCGGGCGCAGCCGTCCATCGCCTTGCGTATGGCCGTCTGCCGGTCCGCATCGATCGCCCAAGCGAAGCCCGTCGGCGCGGGCTGCGGCGTAAAGGCGATCGCGAAACATTGATCCGTGAACATGCCGACGACACGGCAATTCGTGGCGGTCTGCGGCGCGTTCGCCAACTTTCGGCAGGTATCGACGGCAACGGCCTGCGCCGACTCGCGGGGCGAGAAATGGCGGGTAAACCCATAGGCGAGGCCGCCCTGCCCGATCGGCGAGGCGGCGCCGATCGCCAGCGCCCCATCGGCGGCAGCCAAGCGGGGCATCAGAAAAAAGAGGGCCAACGCGCCGGCAAGTCGAATTTTCTGACTCATCATCGCCATAGTCGGACCGCTCACTTCTGACAGGTCGGACAATAGAATGTCGAGTGCCCGCTCTGCACGATGCGCTTGACGGTGCCCTTGCATCCCGGCGTGACGCAGGGCTCGCCCTCGCGGTCATAGACGCGGAAATGATGCTGGAAATAGCCGAGCTCGCCGTCGGTCCGGCGGTGGTCGCGCAGCGACGATCCGCCGGCCTTGATGGCGTCTTGCAGCACGGTCTTGATGGCGCCCACCAGAATCTCGGCGCGCGCGGTCGGCGCGCCCGCCCGGGTGGCGATCGTGGAGGCCCGCCGCTTGGGTGACAGGCGGGCGCGGTGCAGCGCCTCGCACACATAGATGTTGCCGAGCCCGGCCACGACCTTCTGGTCGGACAGCGCGGCCTTGAGGCTGGTCTTCTTTCCCCGGCAGGCGGCCGCCAGCATCGCTGCGTCGAATGCGTTGCCGAGCGGTTCAGGCCCGACCTGCTTCATCAGCGGATGGTCGGCAAGCTCCGTGCGCGGCACCAGCAGCATCAGGCCGAAACGGCGCGGATCGTTGAAGGCGATACGCGCGCCCGACGACATATGAAACACGATATGGTCGTGCGCGCGGTCCTCGGCGCGCGGATGGTGGAATTCGCCCGGCGTCCTTTCGTCGTTCTCCTGGGTGACCCGGAACGAGCCCGACATGCCGAGATGCATCATCAGCACGTCCCCGGACGAAAGGTCGGCGAGGAGATATTTCGCCCGCCGTCCCAGGCCGGTGACGGTACGACCCTCGAGGCGCTTGACGAAATCCTTCGGCAGTGGCCGGCGCAGATCGCCACGGCGGGCCTCGGCCTTGACGATCCGCGCGCCTTCCATCACCGGCTGCAAACCGCGCCGCACGGTCTCGACTTCGGGCAATTCGGGCATGCGCGGCGGCCGTTAACCATGGGAATGAGTATTTTCGTGGCCTGGACCGGCGCCTGGTTACCAAGCGCCGTGGTCGGACCGCGAGCGGGGACACGCTTTGTAGCGCCGCGGCGCCGGCCGCGCTATGGTCGCGCCGACAGGAAAACCCCATGACGCAATCCAGGCCCGAGCCCGGCCGCGACACGCATTTCGGCTACAGGACCGTCGACCTCGACGCCAAACAGGGGTTGGTGGACGACGTCTTCCGATCGGTCGCGCGGCGTTACGACCTGATGAACGACCTGATGTCGGGCGGCCTGCACCGCGCCTGGAAAGACGCGCTGGTCACCGCCGTGAACCCGCCGCGCGGCGATCGCACCTTCGGCCTCCTCGACGTCGCGGGCGGCACCGGCGACATCGCGTTCCGGGTCGTCGCGGCGGGGGGGCCCGGCACGCGCGTAACGGTCTGTGACATCAACCCGGAGATGCTCGCGGTCGGGCGCGAGCGCGCGACCGAGCGCGGGCTCGACGACGCGGTGGGATTCGTCGACGGCAACGCCGAGGCGCTGCCCTTCCCGGACCGGAGCTTCGATGCCTGCACGATCGCCTTCGGGATCCGCAACGTACCGCGCGTCGATGCGGCGCTCGCCGAGGCCTACCGCGTGCTCAAGCCGGCCGGGCGCTTCCTGTGCCTGGAATTCTCCACCGTGGACGTGCCGGGGCTCGACACGCTCTACGATCTCTATTCGTTCAACGTCATTCCGGCGCTCGGCCGCTCGGTCGCGGGCGACGCCGACGCCTACCGCTATCTGGTCGAGTCGATCCGCCGCTTTCCCAAGCCGCAGGCTTTCGCGGCGATGATCGCCGCCGCCGGCTTCCGCCGTGTGAACGCGCGGCCGCTGACCGGCGGCGTCGTGGCGCTGCATTCGGGCTGGCGTTTGTGATCTCGGGCTTCATCCATCTCACCCGGCTGGCCCGCGCCGGCTTCGTGTTCGCGCGCGAAGGCGTGCTCGGCCTCGTCGATCCCGCGCCGCTGCCGCTGCCGGCGCGCGCCGCACTGGCCTGCGCGCGCCTGATCGAGCGGCCGTCGAGCGGCGACAAGGCGAACCGTCTGTCGGCCGCGCTGACCGCGCTCGGGCCGACTTACGTCAAGCTCGGGCAATTCCTCGCCACCAGGCGCGACGTGGTCGGGGTCGCGCTCGCGCGCGATCTCGAAAGTCTGCAGGACCGGATGGCGCCGTTTCCGCAACAGCAGGCCCAGGCGACGGTCGCGGCGGCGCTCGGCTGCCGGCTCGAGGACGTCTTCGCCGTGTTCGGGCCGCCGGTTGCGGCCGCCTCGATCGCGCAGGTGCATCGCGCCGAGCTCGCCGGCGGCCGCGTGGTCGCCGTGAAGGTGCTGCGTCCCGGCGTCGAGCAGCGCTTCAAGACCGATCTGGCCGCCTTCTTCTGGGTGGCGCGCACCGCCGAGGAGTGGTCGTCCGAGGCCCGGCGGCTGCGCCTCACCGAGGTGGTGCAGACCCTGGCGCGCTCGGTCACGATCGAGATGGACCTCCGGCTCGAAGCGGCCGCGCTGTCCGAGATGGCCGAGAACACCAAGGACGATCCGGACTTCCGCGTGCCCGCGGTCGACTGGGACCGGACCGCGCGCGACGTGCTCACGCTCGAATGGATCGACGGCACGCCGCTCAACGATCAGGCGGCGCTGCGCGCCAAGGGCTTCGACCTGCCGCAGCTCGGCCGCAACGTCATCCAGACCTTCCTGCGCCACGCCATGCGCGACGGCTTCTTCCACGCCGACATGCATCCCGGAAACCTGTTCGTCGACCCTGACGGCAGGCTCGTCGCGGTCGACTTCGGCATCATGGGCCGCCTGGGAACGAAGGAGCGCCGCTTCCTGGCCGAGATCCTGCACGGCTTCATCACGCGCAATTATCTGCGCACCGCCGAGATCCATTTCGAGGCCGGCTATGTGCCGCCCCACCATTCGGTCGAGGACTTCGCGCAGGCGATCCGCGCGATCGGCGAGCCGATCCACAACCGCTCCGCCGAGGACATCTCGATGGCGAAGCTGCTCATGCTGCTGTTCGAGGTGACCGGCCTGTTCGACATGCGGACGCGGCCGGAGCTGCTGCTGCTGCAGAAAACCATGGTGGTGGTCGAGGGCGTGGGCCGCTCGCTCGATCCCAAGCTCGACATGTGGAGCACCGCCGAGCCGGTCGTGCGCGAATGGATCGAGCGCAACCTCGGGCCGGTGGGCCGGCTCGAAGACGCCGCCCAGGGCGCTGGCGAGATCGGACGCTTCCTCGGACAGGTGCCCGCCCTGCTCGGCCGCGCCGCCCGGATCGCCGACCAGCTCGAGGCCGCCACCCGCGACGGCATCGTGCTGGCGCCCGAGACGGTCGCCGCCATCGGGCGCGCGGAAGCGCGCCGCAACCGGTGGAGCACGGTGGCGCTATGGGTGATCGTGGCGCTGCTCGCCGCGCTGTTATGGCGGGCCATCTAGGGAGGTATGATTGCATTGCAATCAGTGCAATCATGCGCTATGTTGGCCGGGTATCAGGACCGCCCGATGGCCAGCCTCACGATCCGCCAGCTCGACGACGACGTCAAACGGCGCCTGCGCCTGCGCGCCGCGCGCCACGGCCGCTCGATGGAAGAAGAGGCCAGACATCTCCTCGCGCTCCATCTCGCGGCCGGCCCGGCTGCGACCGCCGTGCCCGAACGTCCGGTCCGCACCACCAAGGAGGCCGCGAGCGCCAGCGAGAGCAAGGGCTCCGGCGCGCCGGAGCCGGGCGGCCACCATGCCGGGCTTTCCGGCAAACGCATCCTCCTCATCATCGGCGGCGGCATCGCGGCCTATAAATCGCTCGACCTGATCCGGCGCCTGAAGGAGCGCGGCACGGCCGTGCGCGTCGTGATGACCCGCGCCGCACAGGAATTCGTCACGCCGCTCGCGGCCGGCGCGATCGCGGGCGAGCGCGTTCATACCGACCTGTTCGACGCCCGCACCGAGTTCGACATCGGCCATATCCGGCTCGCGCGCGAGGCCGACCTGATCGTCGTCGCGCCTGCGACCGCCGACCTGATGGCGAAGATGGCGGGCGGCCACGCCGACGATCTCGCCTCCACGGTGCTGCTCGCGACCGACCGACCGGTGCTGATCGCCCCCGCCATGAACCCGCGCATGTGGGTCCACCCGGCGACCCGCCGCAACCTGGCGCAACTCGCCGCGGACGGCATCGTGGCGGTTGGCCCCAACGCGGGCGAGATGGCCGAGCGCGGCGAAAGCGGCACCGGCCGCATGGCCGAGCCGCTGGAGATCGCCGCCGCCGCCGAGGCCATGCTCGCGCCGGCGCGCGGCCCGCTCAGCGGCAAGCACGTGCTGATCACCTCGGGTCCGACACACGAGCCGATCGATCCGGTGCGCTACATCGCCAACCGATCCTCGGGCAAGCAGGGTCACGCCATCGCGCGCGCCGCCGCTGACGCCGGCGCCGAGGTGACGCTGGTGTCGGGCCCCGTGAGTGTGCCTGACCCGCCGGGCGTCAGGGTTGTGCGCACCGAGAGCGCGCGCGACATGCTGGCGGCCGTGGAGGCCGCGTTGCCGGCCGACGTTGCGATCTTCGCGGCCGCCGTCGCCGACTGGCGCGTCGCCCAGGCGAGCGGGCAGAAGATCAAGAAGGGCGCCGCCGCCACGCCCATACTGGAGCTGACCGAGAATCCCGACATCCTTTCGAGCGTCGCGCACATGAAGCAGAAGCGCCCTGCCCTGGTGATCGGATTTGCGGCCGAGACCGAGCGCGTGGTCGAGCACGCCAAGCAGAAGCTCCAGCGCAAGGGCTGCGATTGGATCCTCGCCAACGACGTGTCGGCCGAATCCGGGGTGATGGGCGGCGATCTCAACAGCATTCATCTCGTCACCGCAGACGGCGTCGAGTCCTGGCCGACGCAAACGAAGGACGAGGTGGCCCATATGCTGGTCGAGCGCATCGCCGCGAAGATCGCCGCGCCATGAGCCGGGGCGAAGTTCCGATCGACGTGCAGATCCTGCGTCTGGCGCACGGCGCCGACCTTGCGCTGCCGGCCTATCAGAGCGACCACGCAGCCGGTCTCGACCTCATGGCGGCCGTGCCGGCCGATTCACCGGTCTGCCTCGCGCCCGGCGCACGCGCCCTGATCCCGACCGGCATCGCCATCGCGCTGCCGGCCGCCACGGAGGCGCAGGTGCGGCCGCGCTCGGGACTCGCCGCCCGCCATGGCATCACGGTGCTCAACAGTCCGGGCACGATCGACGCGGACTACCGCGGCGAATTGCAGGTCATCCTGGTGAATTTCGGCAGCGAATCATTTGCGGTCACGCGCGGCATGCGGATCGCGCAGCTGGTGGTCGCCCCGGTCGTCCGGGTACGCCTGTGTGAGGTCGCCTCGCTCGACTCGACCTCGCGGGCGGATGGCGGTTTCGGCTCGACCGGCGGCGCAACCCCCACCGGTAATAAGTCACCCTAGACCGCGGAGGGCGCGTAAGATATTACCGGTCACGTCGACAACCACTTCGAGTTGCGGACCTGCCCGGAATGCCCATCCTGCCTCGCAAAGGCATCCTCGCCATTGCTGCCGTCGTAGATATCGCCCTGCATGACGGGGCCGCGCCAGTGTCGGCGAAGACGCTGGCCGTGCGCCATGGGTTGCCTCCCCGTCATCTCGAGCCGGTGCTGCAGGCGCTGGTGCGCGATGGGATTCTCAAAGGCATCCGCGGCCCCGGCGGCGGCTACCAGCTCGCGGGCGAGCCGGGCGACATCACGGCGGCGCAGATCCTGCGCGCCGCCGACATGGTCGACGAGGAAGACCCGCAGTCGAATTCGCCGCTCTTGGCCGAGCTCGTGCTGCCCGCGGTGGCGCATGCCGAGAAGGCGCTGTCGGACGCGCTCATGCGCATCACCGTCGCCGACATGGTGCGGCCTGCCGAACCGAGACGCGCGTCGGGCACCTGAGGGCGCCTCGCAGCCGCCATTCCGTCATTCCATCTTGACGCCGGCCAGGCGGACGACCTCGTCCCATTTGCGTTGCTCCTTCGACAGGAATGCGGCGAAATCGGCCGGTGAGCCGGTGCGGATCTCGGCGCCGATGCGTTCGAGCGCGGTGCGAACTTCCGGCGCCGCCAAGGCCTCATTGATCGCCGCATTGAGCCTGCCGACGATGGCCGGCGGCGTGCCGGCCGGCGCCATGATGCCGGTGAATGTCAAAGCGACGAAATCCGGCAAGCCGCCCTCGATCAGGGTCGGCAATTCGGGGGCGAGTGCGTTGCGGGTCTCGCTCGCGACCCCGAGCGCGCGCACCTTGCCGTCGCGCACGAGCGGCAGCAGCCCGGCGACCTCACCGAATATCATGTGCACCTGCCCCGCGAGCAGCCCGGCGACCGCCTCCGGCGCGCCTTTGTAGGGGACGTGGACGATGTCGATCCCGGTCTTGAGCTTCAACAGCTCGCCGGAGAGATGCGTCAGATTTCCGAAGCCGGCGGAACCGAAATTGAGCTTGCCCGGATTGGCGCGCGCATAGGCGACGAGCCCCTCGACCGTCTTGGCGGGGCCGGCCGGATCGACCACCAGCACCTCGTAGCCTTCGGTGATCTTGGCAACCGGCGCAAAGCTCTTGAGCGCGTCATAGTCGCGATAGCGCGAGATCGCCGGCATCACGGCGAGCGAGCTCGCATTGCCGAGCATCAGCGTATAGCCGTCGGGATCGGCGCCGGCGACCGCCTTGGCGGCGACCGCGCCGGTTGCGCCGGCGCGATTCTCCACGATGATGGTTCGGCCGATGATCGCGGAGAGGCGCTGCACCAGGATGCGGGCCGTCACGTCGATCGGTCCGCCCGGCGGATAGCCGACCACCAGCTTGATCAGCCGATCGGGATAACTCTGCGCACGCGCCGCGCCGGGGACACCGAATGCGAGCCCGATGAGCAGCGCCGCAGCGAGCCGTCTTGTCATGGTGGTACCCTGTCCTCTGTTCCCCGCTTTCGAGCTCTGCGGCGTGGCTTAGTTCGCGCCTGGCATGCCCGCATCGGACCTTTTCCAGCCGCCACACTACCGTTTGTTGGCGTTCACGGTCTGGACTCTTTTGGCGCGGGGGCCTTGGGGATAGATTAAGGCGATTCGTGGGATTCGAGGGGGTCGGGGTTCGGGCGTAGCGCGGGATGGCGACCCGCGAATTCGTGCCTCATTGGGACCGGTGCCATGACGCTCGCTTCGGTCCGCGACTTGGGCCGAGGAACGGTGTGGATTCGGTGGGCGGTCTCGCGGCGTCTCAACGCCGTCGGGATCAATCAGGGGCAGCGGAATGCCGGAGACGATCCGGGCGAAGGGCGGGAGCCTCCAAGCTCGACTGCGAAAAATTGGATTGCGGACGGCGGCCCTGGTCTGCGGGTTGTCCGTGGCGTCGGGCGCCCTCGCCCAGGATGAGGCGCAATGGCCGTTCGGGTCGGCCTATCTGGCGGCCCTCGCCCGCCTCGAACAGCATGAGATCGCGGCGCTCGCGCTGATCCTCGGCGTCCTCTTCTTCGCCGTTGTCACCGCCGTCCTGCTGGTGCGCACCCACGCGCGCGCAACCGCGTCCGAGGCCGCCGCGCGCGACCGGATCGCCGCGCTGAAATCCGATGTCGACCGGCTCACCGGACTGCTGCTCTCGGAGCCCCACATCCTGGTCTCGTGGCCGGCCGGCAGCGACACGCCGGAGATCATCGGCGAGACCGCGGCCATCACGGAGAATCCCAATCCGGCCGGCGTGCTGGCTTTCGGCGCCTGGCTTGGCGTCGACGACGCGCACAGCATGATCCGGGCGATCGAGAGGTTGCGCGCCCAGGGCGAAGGATTCAGGCGGTCGCTCACGACCTCGGCCGGCCGCCAGATCGAGGCCGAGGGCCGCGCCATCGCGGGCCGCGCGGTGATGAAGCTGCGCGACGTGGGCGGGATCGAGCGCAAGCTCACCGAGCTCAGCAGGGCCCACGAGGCGCTCAAGACCGAGACCGACGCGCTGCGGGTCATGATCGAAGCCCTGCCGTGCCCCGTGTGGGTGCGCGACGCGGCGGGCGAGCTCGCATTCGCCAATGCGGCCTATGCGCGCGCGGTCGGGGCGGTCGACGGCTTGAGCGCGGTGGCGCTGGGCACCGAGCTGGTCGACCGCGCGGCGCGCATGGAGATCGAGCGCGCCTGCGCGCAGGGCGGCGCCATGATCCGGCTGCCGGTCGTCGTCGCCGGGCAGCGCCGCAGCCTAGATCTGCTCGAGGTCGCGGCCACCCATGGGCGCGCCGGCATCGGCATCGATGCGACTGAGGTCGAGGACCTGCGCGCCGAGGTCGCGCGCCTCGCGGAGGCGCATCGCCGCACGCTCGACCAGCTCGCGACCGGGGTCGCCATCTTCGGCGTCGACCAGAAGCTCGCCTTCCACAATGCCGCCTATCGGTCACTGTGGGGGCTCGAAGCCGGCTTCCTCGACCAGCGGCCGACCGACTCCGTCGTGCTCGACCGGCTGCGCAACGACCGCAAGCTGCCCGAACAGCAGGATTTCCGCCAATGGCGGACTCAGCTCCACACGGCCTACCACGCGGGCGACGCGAAGGCGCATGAATGGCACCTCCCGGACGGGCGCGCGCT
>DATBBS010000407.1:0-3539 GCA_036270895.1 Xanthobacteraceae bacterium | reverse complement strand
ACGGGCGGACCTTCGGCCGGATTGAGCCAGACTTCTTCCGCCTCGGTGACCAGATAGCCGATGGTGAGCACGACGCCGCGGTCGCGGATCAGGACACCATGTCCCATCCGTTCGGTGCCGAGCGTGTCGGCCGTGAAGGCGTCCTCCGGAATCTTGGTGTGGACGCCGACCACCGCCATCAGGGCGCGGTCGAGATCGTAGCCGTAGTCTTCCGGTTTCGGGCGGACGGAGGCAGGCACCTGCCAGTCGCTCACGGATGCCATGCGACGACTCCTCTCTCGATCACCCACGTTTGCGGCCGGCACGCATGGATATCGGCGCCAAACCGCCTCGCGAATACCCGCATGTCGCCCCGGGATGCAAAACGTTATGCCAAGCAAATGGACACATGCTCATCGCCCGTCAAGCCTTCGGGTTGGCGTTGAGAAAATCCTTCGTCCATGCCGCGTAGTCGGCCTGGCGCGTCGCCTGCTTCATCAGGTCGGACGGGGGCGAGATATTCTGCAGCTCCCATGACGGCGTGCCTTCGCGCAACGCCTTCAGGGTCGCATGCACGGCGTTGACCGCCGCCATGAAGGGCGAATGGCCCTGCAGGCAGACCCGCACGTTGCGCGCCGAGAGATAGTCGAGATCATACAGCTCCTTGCCGGCGCTTCCCAGGAAGAGCGGCCGCTTCACCGCCGACGCGACCTCGTCGAGCTCGGCGCGGCTCTTGACGCCCGCCATGAACAGCATGTCGACGCCGGCCTCCTCGTAGGCCTTGAGGCGCGCGATGGTGTCGGCGACGCCGGTCATCGTGAGGGCGCTGGTGCGCCCGACGATGACGAGCCGCGGATCCTGACGGCCGGCGAGCGCGGCGCGCATCTTGCCGACGCCTTCCTGTATCGAGATCAGCTTGGTGTCGGTCGCCCCATAGGGCGTCGGCAGCAGCGTATCCTCGATCGTGATGCCGGCGACGCCGGCGGTTTCCAGCTCCTCGATGGTGCGCTTGACGTTCAGGGCATTGCCATAGCCATGGTCGGCATCGACCAGCAGCGGCAATTTGCCGGCGCGATTGATGCGATAGGCTTGGGCCGCGAACTCCGTGAGGGTGAGCACCACGATGTCGGGTGCGCCGAGCACCGTGAGCGAGGCCACCGAGCCGGCGAACATTCCGGCCTCGAAGCCCAGATCCTCGGCAATGCGGGCGGAGATCGGATCATGGACCGAACCGGGATGAATGCAGCGCCCGCCTGCCACGATGGCGCGTAGACGCTCGCGCCGGTCAGTCCAGTCCATGGGTCGAGAGTCCCCTTTTGGTGTCCGCCCCGAAACAGCGGCGATCGGGTTTCTTACCATGTTCGATTTGTCCCCGTCGCGCCGCATGGGGGTTCGGGCGCCATTGCGGTCTTGCGTCGCACCGCGACGCGCACCGGCGCGGTCCGGTTATCGATCACGAAGGATTGAGCCCGGCGATCACCGGGACGCGCCGTAACGTCGGCGGACCCGGCGCCAGAGCCCGCAAGTGCCGAGATGCCTCGCGGCACGCCGTTCCGGCCCGTAGCGGACGCATCAGACCCGCGGCCGGCCGCCCGGAATCAGCGGGCCGCCAGCGCTGCCGCAAAGGCCGCCGGCTCCCCGAATGTGGCAGCTTCGATACGAAGGATTTACATTGGGGGTTCAACAATGGTTTGATTCGGGGGCGATTGATTGCGCCACGGGGCCTCCCCGCCTTCATCCTGCCCCAACTTCAGACCACAAGGAGCCCGGGAGAGTGGGACCTCACATGACAACTTTGCGCGCCGCCACCCTTTGGGTCGCCCTTGCGACCGGTCTCGCCTTTGCGGGCGAGGTCCAGGCACAATATTACCCGCGACCGAGCGAACCAGTCGTTCGCATGGGCCCGCCGATGGCGATCGAGGACGCCGACGACCCGGATATCTATGCGCCGCCGCCACCGCCGACCTATTCACGCCGGCCGATCGAGGCGCCCTATCCCGGCCAGGCGCAGCCCGGTCCCTATGAGCCGCGCGGCCAACGCCAAGCGCTGCCGACGCCTGCTCCCGGCACCAGTTTCCCCGCGCCGGCGGATTACCCCTGGGTCCGCGACCGCGGCAACCCGGGAGGGCCCGTCGCCAACGAGTCGGTTCCCTATGGCGACCGCGCGCCGGCACAAGGGGGCCACATGTTCAACAATGGCCCGGGCGGTCCGCGCCCGCCAAGCGACATCACGACGGGTCCGAACAACGCGCCGGCGGCCATCAACCGCGGCAGCGCGGTCGCGTCCCTGCCGCCCGAGGAACAGCCCGAGGAAGGCTTCAAGGAATTGCCGCCGCAGTTCCGGCGCCAGATGGTGGCCTACCCGACCCGCGAGCCGGCCGGCACCATCATCATCGACACGCCCAATACCTATCTCTACCTCGTGCTCGGCAACGGCCAGGCCATGCGCTACGGCATCGGCGTCGGCCGCGAAGGTTTCACCTGGGCGGGCGCGGAGCGCATCAGCAAGATGTCGGAGTGGCCGGACTGGCATCCGCCGAAGGAAATGATCGAGCGCCAGCCCTACCTGCCGCGCTTCATGGCGGGGGGCGAGTCCAATCCGCTCGGCGCGCGCGCGCTCTATCTCGGCAAGACGCTGTACCGCATTCACGGCACCAACCAGCCGTCGACGATCGGCTCCTTCGTGTCGTCGGGCTGCATCCGGCTGGTCAATGACGATGTGGCGGATCTTTACAGCCGGGTGCAGGTCGGCACCCGTGTGGTGGTGTTGCCCGGCGCCGCCCAACCTTCGGTCGGCACCGCCGGCAGCGCCCCCGCGACGGCCATCCGCTAACGCTGCCGGCCCCCGCGGGTTGACGCCCGGCCGCCTTTGCGCCCACCTTGCGGCGCAGGCGTGAGGTCGAATCATGAAGAGCTTGGTCGCGATGGCGTGTGCGGGCTGGCTGACCGTGCCGGGCGCCGATCCGCCCAGCGTGGCGCCCCTCGCGTTCGGGATGACGCCGCAGGACGTGGCCAACGTGCTCCACGCGCCGCTCACCTATCACCACGGCGCTCCAGGCTCGGAAGTCTTCTACGCCACGCGCCCGGCGCACACGCCGGGCTTCGTCCAGGTCGACCGGCGCATCTATCTGCAGTTCCGCCATGGCTGCCTGACGGGCTGGAAAAACGACTGGCGCCGCGTGCCGAACCTGCTGTTCTGATACGTCCGGGCGCGGCGGCCCGTGCGCGCCGGCCGGGTGGCGAAACGGCCGCGGCCGGTCTAACTATCGGGCATGACCCCCCTCTCGGTCCTCGACCTGTCCCCGATCACCACCGGCCATTCGGGCGCGACCGCGCTTCACAACAGCCTCGATCTGGCCCAGCTCGCCGATCGCCTCGGCTACACCCGCTACTGGGTGGCCGAGCATCATAATCTGCCCTCGGTCGCAAGCTCGGCGCCGGACATCATGATCGGCCAGATCGCGGCGCTGACCCGCCGCATGCGCGTCGGCTCGGGCGGCGTGATGCTGCCCAACCATGCGCCCCTGGTGGTGGCGGAACGATTCAAGGTGCTCGAGGCG
>DATBBS010000406.1:0-12594 GCA_036270895.1 Xanthobacteraceae bacterium | reverse complement strand
AAGCAGGCGAAACAGCACGTCGAACACGATCACCGGCCGCGCATTGCCGATATGGGCGAAATCGTAGACCGTCGGCCCGCACACATACATGCGCACGCACGCGGGATCGAGCGGCACGAAATCGCGCTTCTCGCGCGTCAGTGTATCGTAGAGCCTTAAACCCATAGACTTGACCTCGGTCCGCTGACCGGGCGTCTGTTTGTCTCGGACTGAGAAAAGACGGCCGCAGCCAGCGTTGAGCGCTAGCGAATAATCCCGCGGCAAATGCCGACGATCAGGAAATGGCCGTTCATGGCGGCACAATGGTCAAGCCGGGCGCTTCCGTCAAGGGCCGGCGTCCCCCTTCCCTTGGCTTTCGGACAAAGCGCTGGCCCGGCGCGCAACTCATGACCTTAACCCTGCTGCCGCCAGGTTTCGCCGACCGGGTTAAGAAATCCTTAACATTTTTGCCCGCATTCTCCCGATCATCCGACCAATCATGCCGAGCGAGCCAATCATGCGAGCGATTTTCGCTGCCCTTTCGGTCGCGGCCATCCTGAGCGGGATGACGCCGGCGCGGGCCGAAAAACAGATCTTCATCATTGCCAACAATGCGGACGGATACGGCATCGACCGCTGCCTCGCCGAAGGCGCGAGCTGCGGCACCGCTGCCGCCGGCGCCTATTGCCGGTCGCACGCATTCAACCAGGCGGTCTCGTTCCGCAAGGTCGACCGCGACGACATGACGGGCGCGATTCCGGCAACCGACGGTGCAGGCTGCCGGGGCGCCCATTGCGACGCCTTCGTCGCCATCGAGTGCAATCGCTAGGGCGCAGGCTTCATTTTCCTGAAGGCTCCAGCCCGGCCGAGCGCCAGGTCGCGTCCGCCTCGGGACGCCTGATCCACGCCATCAGGGCGCGGGCGGCCTCTCCCTCCCGGCTCGCCACAGCAACGGCCGCCGCATAGACGGTGTAGTTCTGCAGCTCGGCCGGCAGCGGCCCGGCGATCGTCACGCCCTCGATGGCCACCAGCTCGCTCAAAAAGCTGATCCCGAGCTCGGCCGTCCCATCCGCCACCAGCTCCGCCACATGATGTCCGTTGCGCCCGAGCGCCGCCTTGGGGTTCACGTCAGGCGCGATCCCCAGCCGCTCGAGCAGCGTCGCGAAATAGGCGGCTGCCGACCCGCCAGCCTTGGGATCGCTGTAGGACAGCGAACGCGCCGCCAACAACGCTGCCTTGAAGGCCGACGGCGTGGAAAGATCGGGCGCGCTCGCGCCGGCCCGGACTGCGACCGCGAGCCCCGCGCGGGCCACCTCCGTTCCACCGCCGGTGACGAGCGAATCTCCAAGCGCCGCCAACGCCGATGGCGAGAGGATCAGCAGATCGGCCGGCTCCCCGGCCTTGAAGCGTTCGCCGATCGCGCCGACGGTGCCGTAGCTTGCCGTGACGGCGTGTCCAGTCGCGCGCGTGAAATCCGCAAAAAGCTTTTGCAGCGCCATCTGCGGGGCGCGGGCGCTGAGAACCCTGATGGCGCTCATCGGATTTGGCCGATCCGTGCGAGTGCGATTGCCTCGGTGAGCACGTCGATATCCCCTATGTGATTGGCGAGGATAAGAACGAGCTTGGCGTCCAGATCGGCCGCCGCCTCGGCGGTCAGCCCGCGCCGGGCCTCGACCAGGGCCACATAGGCGGCATCGGGATCGGCGAACCGCGACGCGGTGACGAGCTTTGCCATGAGGTTACCGTGGTTACTCCTGGAGCTACCTTGCGAGCATGCGGTCGAGCGCCTGGCCGACCTTTCGCCGGTCAAAAGCCCGCCAGCGCGCCGCGAGATGGTGATCGGGGCGCAGCAGGTAGGTGGCGCCCGGCGTCGCGTCGAAACGCTGCGCAAACAGGCCCATGTCGTCAACCAAGTCTTTGCCGATCACCGTGAGCTTGATGCCGGCGGGCGGATCCGGCCGCGCGCCGTCGTCGAGATAGAGGATCTCGGGCGTGCCGGCCAGGCGTTCGAGCAGAAACCCCGCGACGCCGGCGCGATCGCGCACCGGTACGTCGGGAACGGGCGCCCCAAGCCGGGCGGGACCGCCAAACAGCGCCTCGTCCGGGCTCGACAGCGGCGTGTCATGGACGGTCGCGACTGACAGGCGGCCGGAATTGACCATGCGGCGCGCGAACTCGGCGCGCGGGGCAAGTGCCAGCACGGCGTCGCGCAACCGCCGCTCGGCCGGGGAATGCGGCGCGATGAAATCGGTCGAGCGGGTCGAATGGGCGATGTTCTCGTCCGCCGCTTGCATGCGCTCGATCTCATAGGAGGCGATCAGGGGAAAGCCGGCCTCGCCGCGGAGTACCGCGGCGAGCTTCCAGGCGATGTTCTCCGCGTCCTGCACGCCCGAATTGGCGCCGCGCGCGCCGAACGGCGAAACCTGGTGGGCAGCGTCGCCCGCGAAAATCACGCGGCCATGAATAAAGCGATCGAGTCGGCGGCAGTTGAAGCGATAGACCGAGACCCATTCCGGTTCGAACGGGCGATCACCGAGAACGCGCTTGAGCCGCTCTATGACGCGCTGGGGCTGCTGCTCCGCCACGGCATCGGCGGCGCGGTCGAGCTGCAGATCGATCCGCCACACATTGTCGGGCTGGCGGTGCATCAGCGACGACTGGCCGTTGTGGAACGTCGGATTGAACCAGAAGCGCCGCTCGGTCGGAAAATCCGCCGCCATACGGATGTCCGCGATCAGGAACTGGTCGTCGAAGGTTACGCCCCGGAAGGTCAAACCGAGCAGGTCGCGCAACGTCGAGCGTGCGCCGTCGGCGGCGATGACCCAGTCGGCGTCCAGATCATAGGGACCGTCGGGCGTGTCGATCCTGAGGCGGACGTGATCGTTGCACTGTTCGAGGCCGACGACCTTGTTGCGCCAGCGCAGATCGACGTTATCGAGCTCAACGGCCCGGCCGACCAGCGCGCCTTCGACATAATACTGCTGAAGATTGATGAAGGCCGGCATCTTGTGCCCATCTTCCGGCTGCAAGTCGAATCCGTAGACCAGGTCGTCGCCGCAAAAGACTTTGCCGAGCTTCCAAGTCACGCCTTTCTCGACCATGCGAGCCGCGAGCCCGAGCCGGTCCCAGATCTCGAGCGTGCGCTTCGACCAACAGATGCCGCGTGAACCCTCCCCTATGCGGTCGGAGTCGTCGGCGATCACCACGGGCACACCGCGCAGCGCGAGATCGATCGCGGCGCTCAATCCGACCGGGCCGGCACCTACCACGATCACTGGATGACGCGTGGTCGGATCCGCATCCTGGTCGGGCGAACGGCGATAGTCGTAGCGGAAGATTGCTTGACGCGTTGTCATCGGAATATCCGCGGTAGGGTTTCCGCCACGAGCCTATCGCTTCGGATCGGGGGACGTCTGCACCCACACGGCACACCCGCGGACCTTCGAGCCTGTCCTGGGCCAGGGCGGCTATTCCCCTGTGACGAGCACCTTCCAAGGGACATCAGCTCTGGTAGCATGTGCAGAATGGCAGAGCGCAGCCATTTTTGAACCAGTGAACCCCAGGGGCCGGGGGGGAAAGCCATGTTCCAGAGTGTGGCCATCGACATCGCCATCGGCCTTGTCCTGATGTACCTCGTGTTGAGTCTGGTATGCACGGTCATCAATGAATTCATCGCGACCAAGCTCGCTTGGCGAGCCAAGTCGCTCGCCGCAGGTCTGCAAGCGCTGCTGGATGATCCAACGGTTCGCAATGCCTTCTATGATCACGGTCTGATTTCCGGGACGAAAGAGGCCCTTCACGACAGCAGCCGAATGCTGCGGCGCTCCATCGTGCCGTTTGCCACTTTACCCACGAGCGCGGCGACACCGGCCAAACCAGCCGCCATTCCTGAGCAAGACTCTCAAGCGCAAAATCCTCAAGTGGTTGCAGGAGCCCCTGACGTAACCCGTCCGCCCGCACCGACGGCAAGCGGTCCGGGCGCTGCCGCAACGGCCGCCCTTCCGCCGACGACTCCCGCAAACGCTCCGGATTCCGATAAACAACCCGGCGACCATCCGTCTTATCTTTCCGCCGAAACTTTTGTGAATGCGGTGATCGGCTGCCTGACGGGCACCAGCGTCGCACAAGGAGAAAAGACGCCGACCTTCGACGACATCAAGGCTGTCATCGAGAAGCTTCCGGCCAGCAATATCAAAAGCGCGCTGCTCGTCCATCTGGTGACGGCCGAGGGTAATTTTACCGCCTTCCGACAAGAGGTGGCCTCATGGTTCGACGATTCGATGGAACGGCTGAGCGGCGTTTATAAGCGCCATCTCAAACTCCTCTCGATCATCATGGGCTGCGCCATTGCCGTCATCGTAAATGCCGACACATTTTCAGTCGGCTTCGCTCTGTGGTCGACCCCATCGCTGCGTGACCAGATGGTCACCGTCGCAAACGAGACCGTCAAGAAGGGTCTGCCAACAACCGAGAATCCCTCACCGACCGACGTAGCCAAAGCTTTCGGCAATGCGAATGCGGCGTTGCGTCCAATTCTTCCGATCGGATGGCCCCTGACGCCCGCGGCCGATGTAAATTTGTGGTGGTTCTGGCTGACCAAAATCCTGGGCTGGTTTGCAACCGGCTTGGCTCTTTCGCTCGGCGCGCCATTCTGGTTCGACTTGCTTGGGAAATTCATGAATATCCGAGGCGCGGGCCCAAAGCCGGACCGTGCCGACGCCATCAAAGCATGATTGCCGACAGCGGTCGGCCGATCATTTCGGCCGAGCAGGATCCTTCCAGGCACGGGTACGCGCCGCCGCGCCGCGCGCCGCGCGCCGCGCGCCGCGCGTAGTGCGCCGCGCGTAATGCGCCGCAATACGGAACAGTGGAATTCATCGGTGTGGCCGTCACCGGCGACTTGGCCAACCCTATGATTGCAGCGCCGCCCACATCTCTCGGTCGCGCGCGGCGGTCCAGATCACCGGATGATCGATACCCTTTGCCTCGTCGAAAGCGCGCGAGACATTGAACGGCAAGCAATGCTCGTAGATCGCAAAGGAGGAGAATTTCGGATCCATGACGGCACGCGCCGCGGTAAAGGCCTGCTTGAGAGAATGGCCGGCCGAGACGCTCGCCGCGACCGCGCCGTAAAGCGTGCCGAGAAAATCCCGCGTCATGGCGATGCCCTCGGCAGTTTTCGCGGGCGTGCCGAGCGCAGCCCCGCGCCCCGGCACCATGGCCTGCGCGCCGAGCGCGCTCAAGCGGTCGAGCGTCGCCGGCCAGTCCGTGAAATGGGCGTCGCCGCAATAGCAGGCCGAACGGTATTCGACGAGGTCGCCCGAGAAGACGACGCGGGCGTCCGGTACCCAGGCGACCACGTCGCCGGCCGTATGGGCGCGGCCGAGATGCATGATCCGCACCTCACGTTTGCCAAGCCACACCGACATGCGTTGCGCGAACGTAATGCTCGGCCAGGTGAGGCCGGGGATCGACTCGACCGCGCGGAACAGCCGGGGGAAGCGGCCGATCTCGGAATCCATATCCTGCCGGCCCCGTTCCACGATCATATCGCGCGCGATATCGGAGCAGAGAATTTCGGCGTCCTTGTAGGCCGACGCGCCGAGCACCCGCACCGCGTGGTAATGGGTGAGCAGCACGTATTTGATCGGCTTATCGGTGACCTCGCGTACGCGCTCGATCACCTGCTGCGCCATCGCCGGGGTGGCCTGCGCGTCGACCACCATCACGGCGTTGTCGCCCACGATGACGCCGGAATTGGGATCGCCTTCGGCCGTGTAGGCATAGAGTCCGCGACCCACCTCGTCGAACGAGACGGTCTTTTCGGCGGTGTCGGCGGTCGACGCAAAGCCTTTGGTCATGTGCCACCTTGGCGAACAGTGGATGGTGAATGCGAACGGGGACGAGACGGATGCGTCAGCCTAGCATCGCCGGCTCATTCCTCGCCACTTGCACGTCGGCCACCCGTTGCGCAGGGGGATAAGTTCCGTCATCTTGCCGCCGACTGCCGGTCGGAATGGCTCCGACCGGTCCTGCGATGCCGGAGGGCAACGGTGGACGAGGCCGCGACCGACAGAGAGCAAGCGCCGGCGCAGGCGAGCGGGGATACGGCACCCCTTAAGCTTGAGGAATTTCTGCCGTATCGCCTCAATGTGCTGGCCAACTTGGTGTCTCAGGCGCTCTCACGTATTTATGTCGAGCGTTACGGCCTGGGCGTACCGGAATGGCGTGTCCTGGTCACGCTCGGCCAATTCGGCGTCATGACCGGCAAGGCGATTGGCGCCCACAGCCACATGCACAAGACCAAGGTTTCACGCGCCGTCGCCGAGCTCGAGAAACGCAAGCTGATCGGCCGGCGCGCCAACCGGGCCGACCTGCGCGAGTCCTTCCTCTCGCTCTCGGCCGCGGGTCGCGCGATCTACGAGGATCTCGCTCCGGGCGCGCTGGAGTTCACGCGCCGGTTGGCCGAGGTGGTCGATCCCGCCGACCGCCCGGCCTTCGAGCGCGCCATGCAACGCCTCACTGAGCGGTCGCGCGCGCTGGCCGCGGAAGTGGCGGCAAGAGAAGAAAACGGCGAATAGCAATTAGGAAGTTGCGAGCAAAGTTCGCGCTACCCGCCATTCGCCACCGTCAGATCCTGGAGGTTTCGTGAAGCTCTACTCCTATTTTCGCTCGTCAGCCGCCTACCGGGCCCGGATCGCGCTCAACCTCAAGGGCCTCCCCTATGAGATGGAGTCGATCCATCTCACCAAGGGCGGCGGCCGGCAGCACACGCCCGAGTTCCGCGCCATCAATCCCCAGGGCCGCGTGCCGGCGCTGACTCTTTCGGGTGGGGACGTGCTGATCCAATCGCTGGCGATCATCGAATATCTCGAGGAGATCCATCCCGAACCGCCGCTGCTGCCGGCGGACGCGGCCGAACGCGCCCATGTACGGGCGTTTGCCCAGGTGATCGCCTGCGATATTCACCCGCTCAACAATGTCGGGCCGCTGTTCTATCTGAAGAACACGCTCAAGCATGACCAGGACGCCATCAATGCCTGGTACGCCCATTGGGTGACGGCCGGATTCGAGGCGGCCGAAGCGCTGCTCCGGCCCGGGCCTTTCGCGTTCGGCACGCATGTGGGCCTCGCCGACATCTGCCTCGTGCCCCAGGTCTACAATGCCCGCCGCTTCAATGTCCCGCTCGATCGCTTCCCCAAAATCCTCGCGGTCGAAGCGGCCTGTCTCCGCCTCGCCGCCTTCGACAAGGCACGGCCGGAAAACCAGCCGGATGCGGAATAGCGAGTCATCGTAGCTGCATGGACTCTTGGATCTTGCCTTCGGCAACCCAAGAAGACACTACGGGATGCGGTTCCCCGATTACGCTTCACTCCAATCCGGGCCACGCTCCCAAGGCCTTCGCGCGCTCGCCTTCTCAACGAGATTCACACCCTGCCCCAACGTCCCCAGGTGACACCGGCCCAACTGGTCCCAGTCGTGTTATGGATGACCGGCACCCTGCTGTCCTTCTCGGCGATGGCGGTGTCGATCCGCGAGTTGTCGCGTGCGCTCGGCATCTTCGAGATACTCGCGCTGCGTAGCGCGATGGGCGTGGTCATCCTGCTGGCGATCGGTCTCGTGCGCCGCGACCTCATGCGCGCAGTCAGTGCCCGGCACATCGGCCTGCATCTTATGCGCAATGGCGTGCATTTCGCCTCGCAGATTGCCTGGGCGACGAGCCTCACGCTGCTGCCGCTTGCCACCGTGTTCGCGCTGGAATTCACCATGCCGGCCTGGACCGCGTTGCTCGCCGCCATGTTCCTGCGCGAACGCCTGACGCCCGGCCGGATCGGCGCTGTCATCCTCGGATTCATCGGCGTGTTGGTGATCATCCGGCCGGGGCTGGAGAGCTTCCGGCCCGCCTCGTTCCTCGTCCTGCTGGCGGCCTTTGGCTACGCCATCACGTTGACGGTCACCAAGCGGCTGACGGCGACCGACACGACATTCTGCATCGTGCTGTGGATGAACGTGATGCAGCTGCCGATGAACCTCGCCGGAAGCCATGCGCTGGCGTTTCTGGCGATCGGAGCCGCCCAGGTCGTCCCGATGATCGGGCTCGGCGTCGCCGGTCTCGCCTCGCATTATTGCCTGTCCAACGCCTTCCGGGCCGGCGAGGCGAGCCTGGTCGTACCGCTCGATTTCCTGAGGATACCGCTCATTGCCCTGGTGGGATGGTGGCTTTATGGCGAATCGCTCGATATTTACGTATTCGCCGGAGCGGGATTGATCGTCTCCGGGGTGTTATGGAATCTGCGCGCCGAGACCGCACGGCCGGCGCCCTTGCGATCCACTACAAGGTTGGAATCACGGTAGATTCAGCCACTATTCCGACGCTTTTGCGCCCCACATCGGCGCGGACGCACGAACAAAATGAGGAGACAGCTGGGTGGAGCGGGAATGATCTCGAGCTGGCGCGAAACGACCGGAGCCATTGCCCTTGTGGGGTTCGCGATTCTCGCGGGCGCGAGTTCGGCGGTCGCGCAGGTGCCGGCCCCCGCTGCCGGCACCGCTCCCCAGAACCCGGTCTGCGTGCGCCTGGAAGGACAGCTGGCCTCGATCGACCGCGGCGCAGTCGATCCCGCGCGCGCCGATCAGATCAAGCGATACGAGGATTCGTCTGCCAAACAGCAAGCCGAACTCGACCGCATGTCCGCGCAAGCCAGACGGATGGGCTGTACGGGCGGCGGTTTCTTCTCGATCTTCAGCGGGCAAAATCCGCAATGCACGCCGTTGAACCAGCAGATCCAGCAGACGCGGGCCAATCTCGAAAAGATGCTCTCCGACCTCGACCGCATGCAGGGCGGCGCCTCCGGCGACCGTGAAGCGCAGAAACAGACCGTGATCGCCGCACTGGC
Organism: Xanthobacteraceae bacterium; assembly: GCA_036270895.1. Taxonomy (GTDB): domain Bacteria; phylum Pseudomonadota; class Alphaproteobacteria; order Rhizobiales; family Xanthobacteraceae; genus JAVDCA01. The sequence goes on along the minus strand of DATBBS010000406.1, from coordinate 3,718 downwards.
ACAGAACAATTGCGGGCCGCAATACCGCGCCGTGGCGAACCAACAGCGCGGCTTCTTCGACAGCTTGTTCGGCGGCAACCAAGGCAGCAACGAAGCCGGCAACCAGAGCGGCGGCCTGTTCTCATCGGACGGCCAATCCTCGACATACCGGACCGTCTGCGTGCGCACCTGCGATGGTTTTTATTACCCGATCTCGTTTTCGACCACGCCCGCAAAGTTCCCGGAGGATGCGCAGACCTGCCAGCAGACCTGCCCCGCCGCCGAGGTCGTGCTGATGTCGCACCGCAATCCGGGCGAGGACATCAACCGGGCGGTTTCAGCCAGCGGCGCCCCCTATACGGCGCTGCCCAACGCCTTCAAGTACCGCACCGAATTCAATCCGTCCTGCAGCTGCCGGCGCGCTGGCCAAAGTTGGAGCGACGCACTCAGCCAGGTCAAGGACAACACGATCCAAGGGGGCGACATCGTGGTCACCGAGGAACGCGCGAAGACTCTGGCGCAGCCGCGTGACGCGAAAGGCCGGCCGATCAAGCCCGAAGCCCGTAACGTCGATCCGAGAGCCGCCGCCGCGGCCGCGGCCGCCGCTTCGGCCGCCGCGCCTGGGGAAAGCGTCGACAACCCAGACACCCCCGCGCCCGGCGCGCCAAAACGCACCGTGCGGACGGTTGGTCCGACTTACGTGCCGACGGCACGGTAGCGGCCCTCGGAAAATCAAAAATCGAACGTGTCGTTCCTGGGCGTGGCCGAGGGCGCCAGCAGGGTCGGGTCGGGCGGCGGCGGCGGCGTGCCGGGATCGCGGAAGCGGTTGACGATCGGGTAGCGCCGGTCGCGCCCGAAATTCCTCAGCGTGACTTTCACGCCCGGCGCCGACTGCCGGCGCTTGTATTCGGCGAGATTGAGCATGCGCTCGATCCTCACCACGAGATCGCGATCGAAGCCATCGGCGACGATCTCGGCAATCGGCTGCTCGCGCTCGACCAGCCGTTCGAGCACCGCATCGAGCACGTCATAGGGCGGCAGCGAGTCCTGGTCGGTCTGGTTTTCGCGCAGCTCGGCGGTCGGCGGCCGCACCAGGATGTTCTCCGGAATGACGATCCCGTCGGGCCCGAGCGCGCCCTCCGGTTTCCACGCATTGCGCAGCCGCGCGATCCGAAAAACCTCGGTCTTGTAGAGGTCCTTGATCGGGTTGAAGCCGCCGTTCATGTCGCCGTAAAGCGTGGCGTAGCCGGCCGACATCTCCGACTTGTTTCCGGTGGTCACCACCATCAGGCCGAGCTTGTTGGAGACCGCCATCAGGATGGTCCCGCGCGCGCGCGACTGCAGGTTCTCCTCGGTCACGTCGCGCGGCCGCCCGGCCAGCAGCGGCACGAGCGATTTCTCCAAGCCCTCGACCGCGTCCGCGATCGGTACGACGTCGTAGGGCGTGCCGAGCGCCTTGGCGACGAGCGCGGCGTCATCGAGCGATTCCTGCGCGGTGAACCGATAGGGCAGCATGACGCAGCGCACGCGCTTGGCGCCGAGCGCGTCCACCGCCATCGCGGCGCACAGCGCCGAGTCGATGCCGCCCGAAAGACCAAGCACGACGCCCGGAAAGCCGATCTTGTCGACATAGTCGCGCAAGCCCAATACGCAGGCCGCATAGTCGGCCTTGTCGCCCTCGTCGAGCCGCGCGATCAGCCCGCCCGTGCAGCGCCAGCCCGCAGCGGCGCGCTGCCATCGAGTGGTCGCCACCGCCTCGCGGAACGCTGGCAGCTGCGCCGGCATCGAGCGGTCCGCATTGAGTACGAAGGATGCGCCCTCGAACACCAGCTCGTCCTGGCCGCCGACCTGATTGACATAGACGAGCGGCAGACCCGCCTCGGCCACGCGCGCGACCGCCACGCTCAACCGCTGATCGACGACGCCCCGCCGGTATGGCGAGCCGTTCGGCACCAGAAGGATTTCGCCCCCGGTCTCGGCGATGCATTCGACCGGCTCCGGTCCCCAGATGTCCTCGCAGATCGGAACGCCCAGGCGTACCCCGCGGAAGTTGATCGGGCCCGGCATCGGGCCCGGCACGAATACCCGCTTCTCGTCAAACACGCCGTAGTTGGGCAAGTCGACCTTGAAGCGCAGCGCCGTGATGCGCCCGGCCTCCGCCAGCACCACCGCATTATAGAGCTTGCCCGTCTCGAGCCAGGGTGTACCGATCAGGATCGCGGGGCCGCCGTCGGTAGTCTCGCGCGCCAGCGTCTCGACCGCGGCGCGGCAGGCGGCCTGAAAGGCGGGCTTAAGAACCAGGTCTTCGGGCGGATAGCCGGCGATGAACAGCTCCGGAAATATGACAAGCTCGGCGCCATCGGCCGCCGCCTGCGCGCGCGCCCGCCGGGCCTTTTCGGCGTTTCCGGCGATGTCACCGACGGTCGGGTTGAGTTGCGCGATGGCGAGCGCCAGGCGATCGGGAGGGCGTTGGTTCATGCGGGATGGTTTAGCTCGCCGGACAGGCGCTTCGCAATCGGCGTCCAATGGCTGGACGCGGCGCCGTCAAGATATGGCCTTCGCCCGGCCTTCCCGTTCGCCCCACGAATCGTGACCGCGCGAGCCGTCCCGGCCGAACGGCGCAATAGGCTTGGCTATGGCGCCCTATAGCCCGGCGGCCGCCGGCAGCGGCTTGGCCTTGGCCTGGCGTTCAGCCTTCAAGAGCTCGGCCAACAGAAAGGCGAGATCGATCGACTGTTCGGCATTGAGCCGCGGATCGCAGAAGGTGTGGTAGCGGTCATTGAGATCCTCGTCGGAGACCGCGCGGGCCCCGCCAGTGCATTCGGTCACGTTCTGACCGGTCAGCTCGAGATGGACGCCGCCCGCATAGGTTCCTTCGGCCGCGTGCACAGCGAAGAAGTTCTTCACCTCCTGCAGGATGCGGTCGAATGGTCGGGTCTTGTAGCCGGACGCCGACGTGATGGTGTTGCCGTGCATCGGATCGCATGACCACACCACCACCCGTCCCTCGCGTTTCACGCTGCGCACCAGCGCCGGCAAGAGGTCGCCGACCTTGTCGGCGCCGTCGCGGCAGATCAGCGTCAGCCGGCCGGGCTCGTTGTCCGGGTTGAGGATGTCGATCAGGCGGATCAGATCGTCCGGCTTGAGCGTCGGCCCGCATTTGAGGCCGAGCGGGTTCTTGATGCCGCGGCAGTATTCGACATGGGCATGATCGTGCTGACGCGTACGATCGCCGATCCACACCATGTGGCCAGATGTGCAGTACTGATCGCCGGTGGTGGAATCGACGCGCGTCATCGCCTCCTCGAAGCCGAGCAGCAGGGCCTCATGGCTGGTGTAGATGTCGGTCGTGCGCAATTCCGGCTGGCTCTCGAGATCGAGCCCGCAGGCGCGCATGAAGCCGAGCGTCTCGGAGATGCGGTCGGCGAGCTCGTTATAGCGCCGCGACTGCGGCGAGTCCTTGAGGAAGCCGAGCATCCACTGATGAACGCTGCCCAAATTGGCATAGCCGCCCTGGGCGAAGGCGCGCAGCAGATTGAGCGTGGCGGCGGACTGCCGGTAGGCTTCGATCTGCCGGCGCGGATCAGGCCGCCGCGCGTCTTCGGTGAACTCGTTGCCGTTGATGATGTCGCCGCGATAGCTCGGCAGCTCCTTGCCGTCGCGCTTCTCCGTCGGCGAGGAGCGCGGCTTGGCGAACTGGCCGGCGATGCGGCCGACCTTCACCACCGGTGAGGAGCCC
>DATBBS010000405.1:0-11643 GCA_036270895.1 Xanthobacteraceae bacterium | reverse complement strand
CGCTTTCGCACCGGCTATGCCTGGTCGCAGGCGCCGGCCTCGCGCACGGTGCGCCTGGTGACCAATGTCGAGGCCTTCGCCACCGCACGCGACGAATGCCGTATGCTGCGCTCGAATTTCCTCATCAGCGAGTTCTGGGGCGACGAGACCCGCGTGTTGACGGGCTGGGCCGGCCACCGCGTGGTGCGCGACACAGCGGGGTGGAAGATCGAGGTCAAGCAGGTGAACCTGATCGACTGCGACCAGAGCATCAGAAATCCGAGCATCATCCTGTAGCGGGCATCAATGCACAAAATCGAGCTGACGCTGGCCTGCGGGCGTTATGACCGCACCCAACCGTTGATCGACGGCCGGGTGAAGCCCGATGGCGTCGATCTGACCTTCATTCCGCTGCGCCCGGGCGAGACCTTCTGGCGCATGCTCAACCATGGCGAGTTCGACGTGTCCGAGATGTCGCTCTCGTCCTATACGATCCTGCGCTCGGAGGGTGACACGCGCTTCATCGCGATCCCGGTCTTTCCTTCGCGCGTCTTTCGCCACTCCGCGCTCTACGTGCGGGCCGACTCGAAGATCGAGCGGCCGGAGGATCTCAAGGGCAAACGCATCGGCGTCGGCGACTACCAGATGACCGCGGCCGTCTGGGTGCGCGGGTTCCTGACCCACGAATATGGGGTGGCGCCGGAGGATATCGCCTGGGTGGTCGGCAAGCCCATCCGCTCCATCACGCCGCCGCCGGGCATTCGGCTGGAGCCCATGCGACCCGATACCACGCTGGAAGAGATGCTCGAGCGCGGCGAGATCGATGCGCTCGCCTCGGTGATGATCCCGGGCGGGCTCGGCAAGACCATCCGTCGGCTGTTTCGGGATTCACGCCAGGTCGAGATCGACTACTACAGGAAGACGCGCATCTTCCCGATCATGCATACGCTCGTGCTCAAGACCAGCCTTTACGAGCGCAAGCCCTGGCTCGCCGTGAACTTTTACCGCGCCTTCTGCCGGGCGCGCGACATCGCCTATCAGTCGATCTACGACACCGATGCGCTGACGGTCAGTCTCCCCTGGGTGATTCAGGAGACCGAAGCGACGCGCGACATATTCGGGCCGCAGATCTGGGACTATTCCATTGAAGGCAGCCGCCCGACCCTCGATGCGCTCGTGCGCTATCTCGACGAGCAGAAGCTCTCGCGCCGCCGCATGAGCGTCGAGGAGCTGTTCGTTCCGAACATCGGCCCGGGTCTCGCGGAATATTTGCGCGCGACCGGGGAGGATTGAGAGGACCCGGCAAGCATTGCAGCCGGCCGCGACCGTGGCGGCCATCCGCGCATTCTTGGAGAAGAAGTAGCGATCCCAAGGGTTGCATCTTCCGGTGTGGAGCAAATCCAGGCTGCGCCGCCGCTGCAGCTTGCCGCACCGTGCCTGGGCATCGTGGGACCGGCATTCGATTGCCAAACGATTGCGCGGTTGCAAAGCTGAATCCATGAAATCCGCACGGAGACACTGCATGCCGGCATCCTCATGGTATCGCTGCGCCGCCCTCGGGCTTGCCGTCGCGGCGTTCGCGCGGCCGGCGCCGGCGCAGGATTTCCCGACGCGGTCGATCACCTTGATGGTCGCCTTCTCGGCTGGCGGCTATGCCGACAGCTTCGCGCGCATTCTTGCTGTCCGCCTGGGCGAGCGGCTCGGCCAGAATGTCGTCGTCGAGAACCACGGCGGCGCCGGCGGCAATATCGCGGGGGCAAGCGTGGCGCATGCGGCGCCCGACGGCTATACCCTGCTGGTCACGACCAGCAGCGTCGCGGTCAATGACACCTATTACAAGAACAAGGCCTTCGCGGCGAGCGATCTCAAGGCCATCGCCATACCGGCCGGTGCGCCCGAGACGCTGTCGGTGAAGCCGAGCGATCCGGCGAAGACGCTCGCCGATATCGTCCAGGCGGGGCGGGCAAAACCGTTCGACTATGCGAGCGCTGGCGTCGGCACTGCCTCGCATGTGGCGGCCGCCTATTTCTTCAAGACGCTCGCCAAGATCGATCCCGTGCACGTGCCGTTCCAGGGCGGCGCGCCGGCGGTGAATGCGGTGCTCGGCGGGCACGTCCAGGTGCTGGTCGGCACGCTGCCCGGCTATGCGTCGCAGTTTCGTTCCGGCACCATCCGCGGGATCGCGGTGGCGAGCCCGCAGCGCGTGCCTGAGGTCCCCGATATCCCGACCTATGAGGAAGGCGGTTATCCGGGCTTCGTGGCCGAGACCTGGGCCGGCGTGTTCGCGCCCGCCAGGATCGACGACGCAATCGCAACCAGGCTCAACGCCGCGATCAATGACATCGTGCGCGAGCCCGCGACGGAGGCGCGGCTGCGGACCTTCAGCATGCAGACGCATGTGCGGACGTTGCCCGGCACCGAAGCCTATTTCCGCAGCGAGGTCGCGAAGTGGGGTGAGATGGTCAAGGCGGTGGGAATCTCCGCGGAATAAGACCGGCGGGCGCGCGCTATCTCAAATGGCACGCCACCCACTGCCCGGGCTTGACCTCGCGCAGGGCCGGCGACTCCACGCGGCAGCGTTCGACCGCATAAGGGCAGCGGGTGTGGAAATGGCACCCGGGCGGCGGGTTGATCGGGCTCGGCACGTCGCCCTGAAGCACGCGTTTCTGCCGCTTGATCGTCGGATCGGGCACCGGCACGGCCAGCAGCAGCGACTCGGTGTAAGGATGCAGCGGACGCACGAACAGCGTCTTCTTGTCGGTGTATTCGACGATCCGGCCGAGATACATCACGGCGATCCGATGGCTGATGTGCTCGACCACTGCGAGGTTGTGCGAGACAAACAGATAGGCGAGGCCGAGCTCGCGTTGCAGGTCCATCATCAGGTTGAGGACCTGGGCCTGGATCGAGACGTCGAGCGCCGAAACCGGTTCGTCGGCGACGATCAGCCTCGGCCGCAGCGCCAGCGCGCGTGCGATCCCGATGCGCTGGCGTTGGCCGCCCGAGAACTGGTGCGGAAAGCCGTCCATCTGCGCCTTGCTCAAGCCCACGCGATCGAACAGCTCGGCGACCATGCGGGCGAGCTCGCGCCCGCGCGCGGCGCGATGCACGCGCAACGGCTCGGCCACGATGTCGCCGGCCGACATGCGCGGGTCGAGCGACGAAAACGGATCCTGGAAGATGATCTGCATCTGCGGCCGCAGCGGGCGCAGCTCGGCCTTGCTCAGATGCGTAATGTCGCGTCCGCCGAGCGCGATGCGGCCGGCGGTCGGCTCGATCAGCCGCAGGATCGCGCGCCCGACCGTCGACTTTCCGCAGCCAGACTCGCCCACGAGCCCGAGCGTCTCACCCGGCGCGATCGAGAAGCTCACGCCGTCGACGGCAAACACGCGGCCGGCCGAGCGCCGCAGGAAGCCACGGCTGATCGCAAAATGCTGCGCGAGATCGCGCACCTCCAGCACCGGAGGAGGTGCCGTTGCGTCGCCCGTCCGCATGGCCTCAGCCATCGCGGCCTCCGAAAATCTCCCGCGACCGCCAGCAGGCGGCCCAATGGGCGTGCCGCTTCTCCTCGTAAACCGGATAGCTGGCGCGGCAGCGGTCCTGCGCGAAAGCGCAACGCGGCGCGAACACGCAGCCGGCCGGCAGGTTGCTCAAGGCCGGCACCATGCCGGGGATTTCCTGCAGCCGCTCGCCCGTCGGTTCTGCGCCACGCAACAGCGTCAGGCGCGGGATCGATGCCAGCAGGCCGCGCGTATAGGGGTGTTGCGGATGCGCGAACAGGTCCGCGACCGAGGCTTCCTCGACCTTGCGCCCCGCATACATCACGATGACGCGTTGCGCGGTCTCGGCCACCACGCCGAGATCATGGGTGATCAGGATCATGGCGGTGCCGAGCTGTTGCTGCAGCTCCGACATGATGGCGAGGATCTGCGCCTGGATGGTGACGTCGAGCGCGGTGGTCGGCTCGTCGGCGATCAGCACCTTGGGATGACAGGCGAGCGCCATCGCGATCATGGCGCGCTGGCGCATTCCGCCGGAGAGCTGGTGGGGATAGGCCTTCGCGCGCTGCTCGGGCTCCGAAATGCGCACCAGGCGCAGCATGTCGACTGCCTTCTCCCAGGCCTGCGCGCGGCCAAGCGGCTCATGCAGCAGCACGGCCTCGGCGATCTGGCCGCCAATCGTGAGCACCGGATTGAGCGAGGACATCGGCTCCTGGAAGATCATGGCGATGTCTTTGCCGCGCACACCACGCATCGCCTCCTCGTCGAGCCCGATGAGATCGACGCCGGCGAGCCTCACCGTCCCGCCCACGATGCGGCCGGGTGGGTCGGGCACCAGCCGCATGAGGGACAGCGCCGTGATGCTCTTGCCGCAGCCCGACTCGCCGACGATGGCCAGCGTCTCGCCGGGCGCCAGGGCGAAGCTCAGCCCGTCCACCGCTTTGACGACGCCGTGGCGCGTGGTGAAGAAAGTCTGCAGCCGGTCGACCTCGAGCAAAGGTTGCCCGGTCGGTCCCGCGGCGTCGACGCTCCTTAAGGTCGCGTCCCGGTCGCTGGTCGTGACGGTCATGCGGTGAGCCCGTCAGTCGCGCAGGCGGGGGTCGAGGAGGTCGCGCAGCGCATCGCCCAGGAGATTCGTGCCGAACACCACCAGGCTGATGGCGATGCCGGGGAAGACGACCAGCCAGGGCGCCACGCGGACATATTCGGCCGCCGACTCCGACAGCATGCGGCCCCAGGATGGATGCGGCTCCGGTATCCCGAGCCCGAGAAAAGACAGCGAGGATTCGGTGAGGATGGCGGCACCGAGCTGGGCGGTCGCGAGCACGATCAGCGGCGCCAGCGTGTTGGGCAATACGTGGCGGACCGCGATGCGGAATTCGCTCATGCCCACGGCGCGTGCGGCCTCGACGAAGGGCATCTCGCGCAACGCCAGGGTGTTGGAACGGATGACCCGCGCCGCATAGGGAACGAGCGGGATTGAGATTGCCACGATCGTGTTGCCCAGCGAGGGTCCGAGCGCGGCCGCCATCACGAGGGCGAGCACCAGCAGGGGCAGGGCCTGCATGACGTCGACCAGCCGCTGCACCACGAGATCGACCCAGCCGCCCAGATAGCCGGAGACGAGCCCCAGCGCGACCCCGAGCGTGCAGCCGAGCGCCGTCGAGCCGAGCCCGACCGCGAGCGAGATGCGGGCCCCATAGATGATCCGGCTGTAGACGTCCCGTCCCATGAAGTCGGCGCCGAGCGGATGCGCCGCGTCCGGCCGCGCCAGCGAGAGCGCCGCGTTCGTGCTCACCGGGTCGTAGCGGGTGAGAAGATCGGCGAACACCGCCGCGAAGACGAAAATCGCCATGATGGCGGCGCCAAAGACGCCGAGCGGATGGCGGGTGACGACGAAGCGCAGCTGCGGCCACAGGCGGGCCACCGGAGCGATTTCGACCGGCCGTGCGGCGGTTTCTTCGACGCTGGTCATGGGTGCACATTCCCGTCTGGGCCGTGCCGGTCGCGGCTTCCAACGGCTTTGCGCGCCGCCAGACGAGGCTCGGACGGGTGACGCATGCGCGCCGCTGAGGAGTTTCTTGCGTCAATCCGCATATTTGATCCGCGGGTCGAGGGCGGCATAAAGCAGGTCGACGAGAAAATTGATCACCACCGCGACCGCCGCGATGAACATCACCAGGTTCTGGACGATCGGATAATCGCGCCAGCGGATCGCTTCCACCAGGAAACGGGCGACGCCGGGGATGTTGAATACCGTTTCGGTGACGATCAGGCCGCCCATCAGGAACGCGGCCTCGATGCCGATCACGGTGACGACCGGCAAAATCGCGTTGCGCAACGCGTGATGGTAGTTGACGCTGCGGGTCGATGCGCCCTTGGCGCGCGCGGTGCGGATATAGTCCTGCCGCAGCACCTCGAGCATGGAGGAGCGCGTCAGGCGCATGACCAGCGCCGAGCTGCGAAAGCCCACGGCGGCGGCCGGTATGCTGTAGAGCAAGAGTTCGTCCCACAGCGTCTTCGGCGGCGCGGTGTAGATCGGCAGCGTCCCGAACCACGACACACAGGCCATCAGGATCAGGAGCCCGAGCCAGAAGGCCGGCATCGACAGCCCGCTCAGACTGATCACGCGCAAAACGTAATCCAGTGGGGTGTTCTGCCGCACCGCGCTGATGACGCCGAGCGGAACCCCGAACAGCACCGAGAAGCCGAGCGCGAGCGCGGCGAGCTTGGCGGTGATCGGAATGCGCGGCGCGATCTCGTCGAGGGCGGGTTTTTCCGACACGTAGGAGTAGCCGAGGTCGCCATGGAGCAGCCCGCCGATCCAGCTCACATATTGGATCGCGATCGGCCGATCGAGCCCGAGCTCCTTTTCGAGTTGCGCCTTCTCGGCCGGATTGATCATGCCGGCCGCATCGAACAAGATGTCCGCGATGTTGCCGGGCACCAGCCGCAGCATCACGAATATGAGGACCGAAATCCCGACCAGTGTCAGGAGCATCAGGAAGAAGCGCCTGATCAGATAGGTCGCCACGCGAGCCTCCGACTAATCACTTTCGCCGACCGTCATGATCCCGCGCCAGGCGGTGATCAAAGCCCTATTTGTCCAGCCACACGTCCTCGTAGCGGAAGCCGTTATACGAGCTGTTGACCATGACGGTGATGTTCTTCACGTAGGGCTGCCAGCAAGTCGCCATGTGCGAGTGGTACAGGATCGGGCGCGCGACGTCCTCCTGCAGCTTCTTGTCGATCTCCCATACCAGCACCTTGCGCTTCTGCAGGTCCGTTTCCACCGATTGCCGGTCGAACAGCTTCTGCAGATCCTTGTTGCAATAGTTGGTGTAGTTGCGCTCCGACCCGCAGGCATAGTTCTCGTAGAAGCCCTGATCGGGGTCGTCGATGCCGTTCCCGGTGAGGTTGAGGCCGACCGAATAGTCCTTGCGGGCGATCTTGGCGAACCACACGCCGGACTCCACGGTCTCGAGCTCGGCATCGATATAGATGTCCTTGAGCTGATCGATGACGATGACGGCGGGATCGCGATAGACCGCGAGGTTGCGGGTGGACACCTTGATCTTCAGCCGCTTGTCGGGGCCGTAGCCGGCCTTCTCCATCAGCTTGCGGGCCTCGGCGCGGTTCTTCTGCACGTCGGGCCCGTAGCCCGGAACGCTTTTCAGGATATCGGGGGGCAGCCCCCAGACGCCCGCCGGCGGGGGCAGCAGCGCGCCGCCGATGTCGGCCTGTCCCTGGAACAGGATGTCGACGAAAGCCTTGCGGTCGAGCGCCATCGCCATGGCGCTGCGCAGGTCGGGATTGTCGAAGGGCGGCGCGTCGCGGTTGATGATGAGATTGGTGTTGACGTTGGTCGACTCCAGATCGCAGATCGCATTGGGAGCTTGCGCCTTGATGTCCTTTTGCAGCGCGACCGTGACCTCGGTCGGGAACGTCATGTCGACCTTGCCGGTCACGAAGGCGAGGACGGCGGTCGAACGGTTGGGAATGATGGTGAATTCGATGCCGTCGAGATAGGGCAGGTCCTTTTTCCAGTAGTCGGGATTCTTCACCAGCTTGATCGACTCGTTCTGCTTCAATTCGACGAAGCGGTAGGGGCCGGTGCCGATCGGGTGCGTGCGCATCTGGGCGGGCGGGACGTGGCAGGGATAGACCGGCGAATAGCCGGACGCCAGCATGGCGGGCAGCGAGGGCTGCGGCCGCTTGAGAAGGAAGGTCACCTCGCGGTCGCCTTTGAGGCTGACCTCGCTCACATTCTCGTACCAGTCCTTGCGTGGGTTCTTGCGGAAGGTCTGCTGCGACATGCCCCGCAACATGTCCCAGGTGCATTTCACGTCCCTGGCGGTGAAGGGCTGGCCGTCATGCCACTTGACGCCGTCGCGCAACAAAAAGGTGAGTTGAGTCTTGTCCACATTCCAGGACCAGCTGGTGGCGAGCTCGGGCACGATCGTATCCAGGCTGTTCTGCGGCTTGTGCTGGTCGTAGACGACCAGATTGTTGAACACCCCCATCATCGGGGTGTTGGTGGAATAGGTGGCTTCCTCGTGGATCGAAATGCCGCCGGGAGTCTCGCGGTGATACATCCGCAATATTCCGCCATGCTTGGGCGCGGCCGCGGAGGTGTCCTTGGGCACTGGCTTCGATTCCTGAGCGGCAGCGCCGGCGAGCGCCACGATCGTCAGAGCCGCAGCCGGCAGCGTGGCGAGCCTGCATCCCATATCTTCCTCCCTGGCGGCGCGCGTGCCGGTCGTCGGCAGCGGCTCTTTTGTTGGGGCGACGCTAGCGGGGGCCAATTTGACGATCAACCCGTTTCGCGTTCCGCGCCATCATAACGGCCCGCGCGGCCTGCCAATATGGCGGCTTGGGAACAGGCGGCATCATGGGGTCGATTTGCCGCACCGGCTGAGGCTTATCCTAGAGGCACTGAAAGACGACGGCGCCGCCGGCGGAGGCCGGATTCATTTCTGTCACGACGGCTTTCTTGCTGTATTTGGCGCAATGCTCACGTGCGGTATTCATCGCCGCCGGCACGTTGTTGTAGCCGTCGGGGATCCGTCCGCCTTTTTGGTCGCCGATAGATGGGAGATCCTGGCCCGATCCGGCGACATTGCCGGATCCGGCGCATCCGGCCAGCAGGGAGGAGAGAGCCGCGAGGGCGGCAACTGTAGCGATTTTCATGAAGCCGCCCTCCATGGCGCGACGATCAACGACTCTTGGAATTGAACGCGATTGCGTTCATTGGCCTGACCTCGCGCTTCGATACCATGTTGGCGACGGTCGCCGAATATTTTTTGAAGTGGTCGGTGGCCCGATGCGCCTCGAGAGCGGCCGCGTTGTCATAGACCTCGTAGAGGAAAACGTGGTTCGGATTGCTCGCCAGCACCTGGATGTTGAACTCGCGGCAGCCCGGCTCGGTGACGGCGGCCGCGCCGTTTTCCTTGATGGCGGCCATGAACTTCTCCATCTCGGCTGGGACGATGTCGAGGTCGACGGCGTTGACGAAGGCGGCGGATTGCGCGACGGCGCGCGGCGCCGGGGCGAGCAGCATGATGGCGGCGCCCATGACCAGGACGGAGATTCGGAGCGTGTTCGACATCTTGTTCCTCCCAATGGCCGAGCTTGACGTTGATCCCTTCGATGCGCTGGTCGGCCTGCAACGCCGGGCCGGCTGGCGGCCTCGGTCTTAAGCCTAACGCAACCCCGGACGGGCTTCCATGCTGGCGCATGGCCGACGACCGGGACGTGTGCGCCAGGACAAGAGATTGCAAGTGGCGACGTTTTCTGGACGAAATACGCGCGCGACTCTGGCCCGGGGTGATGTCTCATGAAATTGCTGTCGCGCCTGTTTCTCGGCCTCGTCGCCGTATTGCCTGCCGCCGCATCAGTCCGTGCGCAGGATTTTCCGGCGAGCCGCATTACGGTGGTGGTGGCGTTTTCCGCCGGCGGGCCGGTCGACGTGGTGGCGCGGGTGCTGGCAGACCGGCTGGCGCAGCGCTGGAGCGTGCCCGTGACGGTCGAGAACCGCACCGGCGCCGGCGGCAATATAGCGGCCGCGATCGTGGCGAAGGCGGCGCCCGACGGCTACACGGTCTTGTTGACCGCGACCGGTGTCGCCATCAACCAGAGCCTGACCGCCAATCCCGGATTTGCGATTGCGGACCTGACCCCGGTCCTGGTGCCGACGCTCAGCACGACGACCCTTGCGGTCAACCCCGATAATCCCGCCCACACCCTCGCGGCCTTCATCGCGGCGCACAAGTCCGGGGGATTCACCTTCGGCACGGCCGGCATCGGCTCGGCCGCGCACATTACGGCGGAGTATCTGTTCAAGACCCTGGCGGGGATCGAAGCGATCCCCACCCCGTTCGCAGGCGCTCCGCAGGCCGGCACTGCGCTGCTCGGCAATCACATCGACCTCATCTCGGTCGCATCCTCGGACGCGGTTCCGTTGATCCAGCAAGGACGCCTGCGCGGCCTGGGCTTGTCGGGCGCCGCGCGCAGCGAGGCGACGCCGGCGGTGCCGACGTTTCGGGAGCAGGGCTTCGATCTGGTGTCGCATGGCTGGGTGATCGCCATGCTGCCGGCGAAGACGCCGGTGGCAGTCGCCCAGAAGCTCAACGCCGCTCTCAACGACATCGTGCAGGACCCCGAGGTACGCCGCCAGCTTGCCAATGCCGATCTTTTGGCGCGCCGACAGTCCGTTGCCGAAGCGGCGGATTTTTTGCGCGGCGAGCTCGCCAATTGGAATCGGATGGTCGGCGCGATCGGCCTCAAGCCGCGATAAGGGCCCCGCGTCGTTTTGACCTCCCTTCCTGATGCTCTCTCCTTTATCCCGGCGCGTTTGCTTGGCGGTCTTTCCTTGCTACCGTGCATGCCCTATTCATCCGCCCTCGTTTTGGCCGGCAAAGAAAACGCTCTATCGGAGGACCCCATGCGCCGCGCGCGACGCCCGTTACTTGCCCTTGCATCGGGCATGCTTGCCACGCTTGCCCTATGGGCGACGCCATCGGCGGCGCAGACTTGGCCGACGCGCCCGGTCAGGTTCGTCCTGCCGCTCGGCGCCGGCTCTGGCGTCGACATCGGGTCTCGTTTGTTCGCGGATCGGCTGAGTGTGCGCTGGGGGCAGCCGGTCGTGGTCGAGAACAAGCCCGGCGGCGACGGGATCGTGGCGATCGGTTCCTTCGCGGCCGCGCACGACGATCACGTCCTCCTGATGTCGCCCACCTCGTCGTTTACGGCCCATCCGTTTCTCAAAGACAACTTGCCATACAAGCCGAGCGATCTTCAGCCGATCTCCCGGGTCTCGAACACGGTCGTCTCCATCGGGGTGCCGGCCTCGATGAACATCAAGTCGCTGGACGAGCTGTTCGCGCTGGTGCGCGCGCAGCCCGGCAAGCTCAATTGGGCGGGCGTCACCGGGGCCCTCGATTTCCTGTTCGAGGGCTGGCTCAAGGGCGCCGGCCTCGACATGGCGAAGGTGCCCTATCGCAATCCGGTGGAAGCCGCCAACGATCTCGCCGAGGGGCGTGTCCAGGTCTATGAGGCCGCCCTCGCCATCGTACGGCCGCAGGTGGAGGCGGGAAAGATCAAACTGCTGGCGGTCACCAACACCGTGCGGGCGCCCGCCTATCCCGATATCCCGACCGTCAAGGACGCCGGGTATCCCGGGCTGACGATCGACGGCCTGGTCGGCCTGTTCGGTCCGGCCGGCATGCCGATCGCATTGCGCGAGCGCATCGCGGCGGACATTCGAACGGCATCCGCCGACCCGATCATCGCGGATCGATTGAACGTCAGCGGCCAGATCCTCAATGTCGGCGGGCCGGCCGAATTCGAGAAGTCGATCGAGGAACAGCGCGCCGAGGTCGCCAAGATGGCGAAGACGCTCGGGGTCGCGGCGAAGCAGTGAGCCGTACGCGCGTGTTGCCTTCGGCGCGCTATTTCCTGTAGGGGCCGAATTTCTTCAGGGCTGCATCGACGAAACGCGGCTCGAGAACTTCCGCCGGCGTGGTGGCGCGCGGCAGATTGCCGAGCTTCACGTTGAGCTCGGCGGTGAATTCCTCGACCTTGGGGTCGAGACCGCCGTCGACGCCCCAGAGGTTCTCGGCGTTGAGATCGCGCACCACGCCCTTGAGAAATCCAAGCTCGAGAT
>DATBBS010000404.1:0-8885 GCA_036270895.1 Xanthobacteraceae bacterium | reverse complement strand
CAGCCCGCCGGTCGAGGATTCGGCGACCGCGATCGTGTCGCCCCGTCCCTTCAGCAGCACGGCGATCCGCTCGGCACGCGCGGTCAGCTCCTGCATGGCTATCTCCGCCTGTTGAGGGAATTCAATCCAATTGCCAACCTGGATTGATATGATACCAACGGTTCGCGATTTCGACCTATCCGTTTCGTCATGGCCGGGCTCGTCCCGGCCATCCACGACTTGTCCATTGCTCCAAGACGTGGATGCCCGCGACAAGCGCGGGCATAACGAGTGAGCATCCGAGGCCCGCATGATTCCGCGTTACACCCGCCCCGAGATGGCCGCGATCTGGGACCCGCAAACGCGCTACCGCATCTGGTTCGAGATCGAGGCGCACGCGGCCGATGCCCTGGCCGAGATCGGCGTGATCCCGAAGGAAGCCGCCAAGACGATCTGGGCCAAAGGCAAGGGCGCCACATTCGATGTCGCGCGGATCGACGAGATCGAGCGCGAGGTCAAGCACGACGTCATCGCCTTTCTGACCCATCTGGCCGAGATCGTCGGTCCGGAGGCGCGCTTCGTGCACCAGGGCATGACGTCGTCCGACGTGCTCGACACCTGCTTCAATGTCCAGCTGGTGCGCGCCGCCGACCTTTTGATTGCCGACACCGACAAGGTGCTGGCCGCGCTCAAGCGCCGCGCCTTCGAGCACAAGATGACGCCGACCATCGGCCGCTCACACGGCATCCATGCGGAGCCGACCACCTTCGGGGTCAAGCTCGCCTACGCGTATGCGGAATTCGCGCGCAACCGCGAGCGTCTCGTCGCCGCCCGCCGCGAGGTCGCGACCTGCGCGATCTCGGGCGCGGTCGGCACCTTCGCCCAGGTCGATCCGCGCGTCGAGGCGCATGTCGCCAAGGCGCTGGGGCTCGCGGTCGAGCCGGTTTCCACCCAGGTGATCCCGCGCGACCGCCATGCCATGTATTTCGCGACGCTCGGCGTCGTCGCATCGTCGATCGAGCGGCTTGCGACCGAGATCCGCCATCTCCAGCGCACCGAGGTGCTGGAAGCGGAGGAATATTTCTCCGAGGGGCAGAAGGGATCCTCCGCGATGCCGCACAAGCGCAATCCGGTGCTCTCCGAGAATCTAACCGGCCTCGCCCGCGTGGTGCGCGGTTACGTGACGCCCGCGCTGGAGAACGTCGCGCTCTGGCACGAACGCGACATCTCGCATTCCTCGGTCGAGCGCATGATCGGCCCGGACGCGACGGTGACGCTCGATTTCGCGCTCGCCCGTTTGGCCGGCCTGATCGACAAGCTTTTGGTCTATCCCGCCAACATGCAACGCAACCTCGATCGCCTCGGTGGCCTGGTGCATTCCCAGCGCGTGCTGATCGCGTTGACCCAGAAGGGTGCCGCGCGCGAGGACGCCTACCGGTTGGTGCAGCGAAACGCCATGAAGGTGTGGCGCGGCGAGGCGAGCGATTTCCTGGCGTTGCTCAAGGCCGATCCCGACGTGCGCAAGTATCTGAGCGACGCCGAGCTCACCGCCAATTTCGACCTCGGCTATCACCTCAAGCAGGTCGACACCATTTTCGCGCGCGTCTTCGGGGCGGGCTGACGCGTCACAAGCCCGCCGCGGGCGCGCATCTTTTCGCGTCGCTGTCTGCACAAAAATGCAGCAGCGAGTCGCCTGTAAAATTTACTGGCAATTAAAGCGACTCCGCGATGTTCGATTCGATTTCGAACGACGACGTGGATTCGGATGTCTCTCCCCCAGCCGTCCAACAGCAGCTCACGCGCCCTGACGGGCCTCGTCGCCGAGGCCGCGGACGCCTTGAGCTCGCTCACCGACGCGCATATCAAGATCATCCAGACCATCACCGGGCGGATGCGCATTCTCGCGCTCAACGCGTTGATCGAAGCCGCACGAGCCGGCCAGCACGGCCTCGGCTTTTCGGTCGTCGCCGGCGAGGTGCGCCAAGTCTCCACGCAGATCGCGGATCTCGCCGCCGAGCTTCAGCAAAATCTCGGCGGGCGCATCGGCGCCCTCAAGGAAGCGACCGGGCAGGTCGCCGCGCAGGCGCGCTCGGACAGGCTGGTCGATCTCGCGCTCAACGCCATCGAGATCGCGGACCGCAATCTCTATGAGCGAACCTGCGACGTCCGCTGGTGGGCGACCGATGCGGCCCTTGTGGACTGCGCGGCCGCGCCGGTGCCGGCCAGTGTCGATTACGCCAGCAAGCGGTTGAACGTGATCCTGTCCTCGTACACGGTCTATCTCGATCTGTGGCTATGCGATCTCGCCGGACGCGTCATCGCCAACGGCCGGCCGGATCGCTACCAGGTGGTTGGTGCGCAGGTCGGCAACGAGCCGTGGTACGGGCGCGGCCGCGAACTGGCGTCGGGCGAGGACTACGCGGTTGGCGACATCAACGCCTGCGCGTTGGTCGGAGACGCGCAAGTCGCGACCTACGTCGCTTCGGTGCGCGAGGGCGGCGACGTGCGCGGCAAGCCGCTCGGCGTGCTCGCGGTTCATTTCGATTGGGAGCCGCAGGCGCGCGCGATCGTGCAAGGTGTGCGGCTCACCCCGGAGGAAGCATCGCGCACCCGCGTGATGCTGATCGACGCCGCGCGCAGGGTCATCGCCGCCTCCGACGGCAAGGGGATTCTGACGAGCGACTTCCCGCTGAAGGCCGACGGCCGCCCGAGCGGCAGCTACACCGACTCCGACGGCCGCCTGGTCGCCTTCCACCTCACCCCCGGCTACGAGACCTATCGCGGACTTGGCTGGTACGGCGTCATCGAGCAAATGTCCCAATAAGTCCTGGCGGGCTTTTTGCCGAAAATGCCGCGCGGGCCGGCGGTTTTTCACGGCTTCGGCGGAATTGCGCGCACCCCGGTTCCGTCCACGGGTCGTTTCGCCGCGACCGTTGCGCCCCCAGTGGTAACGACCTAACGTCGGCCGAGAATCAGCAACTGATTCTGGGAGACCGCCATGAGCCGGCTTGTCCGCCTATCGCCGCAACCGTCGAGCATCGATCCTGCGACGGGCGGCTTGCGCGACGAGGCGGAGGGCGAGCTTGCGCCCGTCCCGGCGGCCGCGCCGGACAATTACCTTGAGCGGATCGCCAAATATGTGCCGGTCGAGGTCCTGGCCTTCTCGGTCTTCATCAACGCCATCCTCGATCAGGCGATGCGCAGCGGCGGCGGCGCGCCGGTAATGGTCGGCGTGCCGGTGATCACGATCGCGATCGTGGCGCTGATCGCCGGCATGGCGGCGGCGCCGTTTTTCGTCTGGTACATCCACAACGAAGGCGACGCCTGGGTGACCAACGCGATCGTGTGCTTTTTCGCCTTTCCGTTCTGGTCCTATGCGATGGGCGCCGTGGCCTTCACCGGCTATCGCGACGGCAATCTCGCCGCCATCCTGCTCGCGACCTTCACGGTGGTGAGCGGCACCATCAAGCCATGGATGCCCAGGCCGCGCGAGGTCGCGGAAGCCAAGGAGACGGGACGCAAAGAGGGCCCGCGGCTGGTCGACCTGAACTCGCCGATGAATGTGCCGGGAAACGGCTGGTCGGCCTGAACCGGCGTGCGATTCGCTTGTTGAACGGTGCCCGGCGGGGCACGCGATCCAGCCTTCCCGGCCTCATCCGGTTTTGACGGACTTGCGCGCAAGTTTCGGCGCCGGGCCGACAATATGGCGCGCAGGACCGTGCCGATTTGCATTGCGGCGCGGATTTTGAAACAAGGGCGCATCCGCAGCGCAATCCCGAATCTCGATGTCCCTGCCCAGCTCGCCAACCGTCCTGGTGTTCGATTCCGGCCTCGGCGGCCTGACGGTGTTCCGCGAGGTCGCGGCGGCCCGGCCGGATGCCAACCTCGTCTACGCGGCTGACGACGCATTCTTTCCCTATGCGGGTCACGGCGAGGCGGAACTGGTCGCCCGCGTGGTTCCCTTCATGGGCGAGCTCATCGCGCGCTTTGAGCCCGACCTCGTGGTGATCGCCTGCAACACCGCCTCGACCCTGGTGCTGCCGCATTTGCGCGGCCGCTACGGCGTCCCCTTCGTCGGCACCGTGCCGGCGATCAAGCCGGCCTGCGCGGCGTCGACGAGCAAGCGCGTGTCGGTGCTTGGCACCGAGGCGACCGTCAAGCGCGAATATACCCGCGCGCTGATCCGCGATTTTTCCCAGGGCTGCGAGGTCACGCTGGTCGGCTCGGCCGCGCTGGCGTCGATCGCCGAGCACGCGCTGCGGGCGGAGCCGGTCGATGAGGCGGCGATCGCGGCCGAGATCGCGCCCTGCTTCGTCGACGACGGCGCGCGGCGCACCGACACGGTCGTGCTCGCCTGCACCCACTATCCCCTGCTGCTCGATCGGCTCGCGCGCCTCGCGCCCTGGCGCGTCGCCTGGGTCGATCCCGCGCCTGCGATCGCCCGCCGGGTGGTGGACCTCCTGGGTCCCCCGCACGACCGCCCGCAAGGCGCCCCCGAGGCCGTCGCCCTGTTCAGCGCCGCCCGTCCCCCCTCGCGGGCCCTCGTGGCGACCTTATCGGGCTTTGGAATCAAGGCCATCGCCGACGCGCCTGCGGTTTGACATGACCCCGGTTTGCCCGTAGAAACCGGCCGTCCGGTGGGCCTTGAAGGGCCCACTTGGCGTTTCGCGACCCGCGGCAAGGCCTTAGCGCTGATTAGGGCCCGTGCCTGTCGGTTCCCCAAAACGGGGGACAGAGGAGGGCGCGATCCTCAAAATCCCGCAACATTAACCGGCCGGCCTTAACGCCTGCCGCTCATTGAGGACGCGATGACCAAGCGCAACGAGGCGAAGTACAAGATCGATCGCCGCATGGGCCAGAATATCTGGGGCCGCCCCAAGAGCCCCGTCAACCGCCGCGAATACGGCCCCGGCCAGCACGGCCAGCGACGCAAGGGCAAGCTCTCCGATTACGGCGTGCAGTTGCGCGCCAAGCAGAAGCTCAAGGGCTACTACGCCAACATCTCGGAAAAGCAGTTCCGCGGCATCTATGAGACCGCGATCCGCATGAAGGGCGATTCCGGCGCCCATCTGATCGCGCTCCTGGAACGCCGTCTCGACGCCGCGGTCTACCGCGCGAAGCTGGTGCCGACGATCTTCGCGGCGCGCCAGTTCGTCAACCACGGCCACATCAAGGTGAACGGCCGCCGCGTCACCATCCCGAGCTATCGGCTCAAGGTGGGCGATCTGATCGAGGTCAAGGAAGCTTCCAAGCAGCTCGCGCTGGTGCTCGAGGCAACGGGCCTCACCGAGCGCGACGTGCCCGACTATTACGAGGTCGACCACAGCAAGATGACGGCGAAGCTCACCCGCATCCCGCAGATCACCGAAGTCCCCTACCCGGTGCAGATGGAACCGCATCTGGTGGTGGAATTCTATTCGCGCTGATCCGACCCGCGCCGAAACGTCCAAGCCGCCCTCCGGGGCGGCTTTTTCGTGCCCGCTCTCCGTCAGGGGGCCCCCTGCTCTTGGCGGCTTATCCGGGCACCTCCTGGCGTTATAAGCGGCAGATGCCTAGGCGGCGGGCAGACACTTGATTTTGTGGCAGATTCGAGGCATAGTGCCAGATATTGTGGTGCGGCAAAATCGGCTGTCCACAGGCGTAACGTGCGTAGACGCTCACAGCACACTGGGGAGAATCGCACAATGGACTTCATCGGCACTGTAAAAGGCTGGATCGGCGGACTGACCGAGCTTGGCCTGATGCTCATCGCCCTCGGGATCGTCGGCGGGCTTCTGGTCGGCGCAAATGTTCCCTTCATTCCGTCGGTGACGACAAACATCGTCGCGTTGGTCAAGGATCTCGGCGCCAACGGGCTGGTCGGGCTGCTCGCGCTCGGCTTCATCCTCTGGCTGTTTTCCCATCGCAAGATGGCTTAGGCCGGCAGTGAACCGTTCGACTGAGAACGGCATGCGAAGCAATCCGTAACCGCTACGTTGGGTGGGGAGCCGCGCTCGCCACCCAACGATTCCCGGGGGGCGGCTATGATGGATCTCATCGACAAGTCACGGCAATTTCTCTGGGCGTTCGTCGAGCTCGGATTCCTGAGCCTGATCGCCATCATTTTGATCTACCTGATGCTCGGCGAGAATTCCGGCGTCTTCGTACAGTCCGTCGCCGACAACGTGCTCAAATTCGCCGGCGGCGTCCCGACACCGAGCCTGATCGGCCTCGCGATCGTCGGCATGCTGGTTTATCTCACCGCCCGGCGCATGAAATAGACGCCGCCGCGGCACGCCCAATTTCGGAAAATATGAAGGCGGCCATCGCTCGCACGCGGCCGCCTCATGTAATCGAATCGCGCCGTCGAAGATCACCCGCGAGCGGCGAAGCGCCTCACGTCGGGGCGCTTTCCTTCACCGGCAGTCCCTTTTCCTTGAGCAGGCCCTGCAATTCGCCCGCCTGGAACATCTCGCGCACGATGTCGCAGCCGCCCACGAACTCGCCTTTGACGTAGAGCTGCGGGATCGTCGGCCAGCTCGAATATTCCTTGATGCCGTTGCGGAGCTCCTCGTTCTCGAGGACGTTCAGCCCCTTATAGGGAACTCCCAGATAGTCGAGGATCTGCACGACCTGGCTCGAGAATCCGCACATCGGGAACTGCGGTGTGCCCTTCATGAACAGCACCACATCGTTGGATTTCACTTCGTTGGCGATGAATTGGTCGATGGCCATGAGGGTCGTCCTTGTCGCATGAGCGGGGGCAAGGCCCGCTTCTGGGAACCCTCTATATAGCGCAGGACCGCCCCGCACCCAACCCCGGGCCTGCCCCCCAAATGGCGGATCAGGAATGCGGCACGTCGGTCTGCAGCGCGAGCGCGTGCAGGACCCCGCCCATCTGGCCCTTGAGGGCCGCATAGACGAGCTGATGCTGCTGCACACGCGACTTGCCGCGGAAGCTCGCCGAAATCACCGTGGCCGCATAATGGTCGCCGTCACCCGCCAGATCGCGGATCGTGACCTCGGCATCCGGGATGCCGGCCTTGATCAGGCGCTCGATTTCGTTGGCGTCCATCGCCATGACGGTCTCCTTCGGTTTGTGATGCGCGCCCAATCTCTTGCGAAAATCGGTTGCCACCCTGGATGCGCCTGGGCGGTCCTTCGGATCACGCCCGCATCGTCAGGGCGCCGCCATATAGGCGGGCAGCCAGCCCTCGAAGCGCTGCTGAAGGGTTTTTAGCAGAATGGGACGCTCGGCGCCGAGCGTCAACGCGTCGCCCCCCGTGGTGCCGAGCCGACGCAGCGGCACGCCCGCCTGCCGGGCGCGCTCCACGATTTCGGCGGCGCGGCCGGCCGCCACGGTGACCACATAGCGCGCCTGGTCCTCGCCGAACCAGAAGGCGTGCGGCGGCGCTGCCGCCGCGAGCGTCGCCCCGATGCCGGATGCCATCGCCATCTCGGCGAGCGCGACCGCGAGACCGCCGTCGGAAACGTCATGCGCCGCGGTCGCAATGCCGTCGCCGATCAGCGCGCGCACGAAATCGCCGTTGCGCCGCTCGGTCGCGAGGTCGACGGGCGGCGGCGCCCCCTCCTCGCGGCCACAGATGTCGCGCAGATAAAGCGACTGCCCGAGCCAGCCTTGCGTCTCGCCGACCAGCAGGATCGTGTCGCCTGCGGATTTGAACGCGATGGTGGCGGATTTCTGGAAATCGGCGAGCACGCCGACGCCGCCGATCGTCGGCGTCGGCAGGATCGCTCGCCCGTGGGTCTCGTTGTAGAGCGACACGTTGCCGGAGACGACCGGGAAATCGAGCGCCTGGCAGGCGGCCGCGATGCCGCGCACGCAACCGACGAGCTGGCCCATGGTTTCGGGGCGCTCGGGATTGCCGAAATTGAGATTGTCGGTCACCGCGAGCGGCCGGCCGCCGACCGCCGTGATGTTGCGCCAGGCTTCCGCCACCGCCTGCTTGCCGCCTTCGAAGGGATCGGCCTCGCAATAGCGCGGCGTCACGTCGGCGGTGAGCGCGAGCGCCTTCGGCCCGTCGAGCACGCGCACCACCGCGGCGTCGCCACCCGGACGCTGCACGGTGTTGCCCTGGATGAGGTGGTCATATTGCTCCCACACCCAGCGCCGCGAGCACAGGTCGGGCGTACCCAAGAGCTTCTCCAGCGCGTCGGCGCTCGACATCGGCGGCGCGACGTCGCCCGCTGCGATGACCGGCAGCCTGGGCGTCTCGGCGACGGGCCGATCATATTCGGGCGCCTGGTCGCCCAGCTCCTTGATCGGCAGGTCCGCCATCACGTCGCCGCGATGGCGCACGACGAAACGCAGGCCCGGCGTGGTCTCGCCCACCACCGCGAAGTCGAGCCCCCATTTGCGGAAGATCGCCTCGGCCTCCGCCTCCTTGTCGGGGCGCAGCACCATCAGCATGCGCTCCTGGCTCTCCGACAGCATCATCTCGTAGGCGCTCATGGCGCTCTCGCGGCACGGCACCTTGTCGAGATCGAGACTCACGCCGAGGTCGCCCTTGGCGCCCATCTCGACCGCCGAGCAGGTCAGCCCGGCCGCGCCCATGTCCTGGATCGCAATGACGCAGCCCTTGTGCATGATCTCGAGGCAGGCCTCGAGCCGCAGCTTCTCGGCGAAGGGATCGCCGACCTGCACGGTCGGGCGCTTCTCCTCGGCGTCGGCGCCGAACTCGGCCGACGCCATGGTGGCGCCATGGATCCCGTCGCGACCGGTCTTGGAGCCGAGATAGACGATCGGCATGCCGACGCCGGTCGCCGCCGCGTAGAAGATCTTGTCGGTCTCGGCCAGCCCCACCGCCATGGCGTTGACCAGGCAGTTGCCGTCATAGCGGGTGTGGAAGCGCACCTGGCCGCCGACCGTCGGCACCCCGAAGGAGTTGCCGTAGCCGCCGATGCCG